>JARYLX010000046.1 GCA_029907415.1 Melioribacter sp. | reverse complement strand
CTTTTTGAATTTCTTCATTATCTCCAGCAATGCAGGCTTTAACAAAGTTATTCAAAATTTCATCATCGAACATATGTTCAAATGCAATGTGGATTGGTTCAAGCTGCATTTCGATTAAAGCTCTTGCAACATTTGGAACACCCTTGCCCTGTAATCTGCGGTCAAGTTTTTCCCAGTCACCATATTCATCATAAATTTCTCTGAAATCAATAAAAACTGCATATTTGAAAGCTCCAAGTTCTACATAAAGTCCGTCAACATTAAAATCCAGCCCAGAACGAAGATATTCAAGATTGGTTACATGGTCTCGATAAATGTAGTAATATTCTTTTGAGCGTTTTAAGTTGAGTGCAGATGCTAAGGTTTTTGTATAGATTTCTTTTTTATCATTTACAGAAATTAATTTTGGAGTCGAACGAAATATTTTACCTGCAGTGCTTTCAAATTTATTATTGTAAATAACAATAACTCTTTCATCATTAACATAATTTGAAAATGCAAAAACATTTTCGTTAACATGTCCATAGTTATCAATAAAATCATAGAACCAGAAATTTTCAATTGAACTGAACAAATATCTTTTTTTCATTAGAGGGAAAATTTCTTTTTCATGTCTATCAATCAAATATTGATTTGGAGTTTCGTGATAATAAGCTTTTTGATATTCCATTCCATACTTTTCAATAAATCCTTCAATCTGTCCATGAGCAAACATTGGCAAGCCTGGCATTGTAACCATTAAAGTGCAGACACCAAAATATTTATCATCAGAACCAAATTGTTTAATAGCAGTTTCTTCATCAGGATTACTCATAAAATTTACATATCGTTTTAAGATTTCGGGTTCAAATTCAAGTGTGTTAGTAATCAAATCCCGATATTTTTCATTTTCCTCTCTCATTAGCATATTCATAAAAGCAGAGTTATAAACGCGGTGCATTCCAAGAGTTCTTACAAAATAACCTTCAAGAAGCCAAAAAGCTTCGGCAAGCAAAAGTGTATTTGGCATTTCGGTATTAATTCTATCTACCACTTCGCGCCAGAATTCTACAGGAAATAATTTATCGAATTCCTCTTTTGTCATAGCAAAATCAGCACGAGAGGGGATATCGCCACCAGTGCCAGGTTCAGGATACCAGAGTCTTGAGAAATGTCTTTTTGTTAAAGTCATTGCAGCATCAAAGCGAATGATTGAAAACTTTCTTGCTACTTCAAATATTTTTTGAATTACAGCTTCACGAACTTCCGGCAAAAGCATATTAAGTTGTGCAGTATCGTTCCAAGGCATATTTGTTCCATCATTGCCGTGATAAATATATCTTCTTTCACCTGTTCTATTATCAATTCTTTCGAACACAACTGCTGCATCAGTTCTTGTCCAGTATCCATCTTCAATTCTTATTGAAATTGATGGGTCATCAGATAAATCGGGTCCTGAAAAAGAATAATTTGGGAAAGGAGGAAAAGCAGTTTGAATAAAATATTCTGGATGTTCAACAATCCACTTAGAATAAATTCCTGTATGATTTGGGACCATATCACTTGCTAAACGAATTCCAAATTTCTTTGCTCTTGCATTTAAATTTTGAAATGCCTCTTCTCCACCTAAATCAGCAGCAATTTGATAATCATAAAGTGAATAAGCCGAAGCAGCCGCTTCGATATTGCCCATCAAATGTTTTATTTTTTTTGAAGCACTGCTCCGCTCCCAGATTCCAATAAGCCATAAAGCATTAAATCCCCATCGTGAGAGTTGCCATAGTTCTTCATCTGGAATTTGGTCTAAAGTTTTTATGTGACGATGATATTTTTTTGACAGCTGGTCTAACCATACATAAGTATTTTTTGCAATTAAAATTACATTAGGCATCCAGTCAGTATCTGCAGTAAACTGTTCAGGTTCTTCATAAGTTTTTGAAATATCATAAGCATATTTGTAGCCTGATTTTCCAAGTCTCAATAAATCTGCATCGCTTATTTTACCTTTATATTGAGGAGGAACTGCTGGCGGCGGACCACCACCTGCAATTGGTCCATATTCTTCTTTAATGAAATCTTTGCTACTTAAAATTTTCTTTATAAATTTTTCATCAAGTAAAATACCCCATTTCTCTCGAATAAAATCGAGCTGTGCTTCAACATCATCTGGAGCTATTAGAATTGGAGTCTTGAAGAATGTAAATAAATCCTGATTATCTAGACCAAACTTTTTTTCCTGCTTAAAAAATTCTTCCAGTGTTTCAATTACTTTTTTATATAAATTTTTATTTGAAAAATAATTTTCATCAAAGAGTTCGATTATATTTTTGTTAACAGGATTAAAGTTAGCAAAGTAAAGAAGTGATAATTCTTCGAGTGTAATTTCCTGATTGGATTTGTTTTCTGTAAATGAATTCAAATAATCATAAGCACCAATATTACCTCTATATACTTCAAGTGGTGGAAACAAATCAACAAATTCAAATAAAATTTTTCTAAGATTTTCTTCGCCAAGTTCTTTTTGAAGATGATTTAATGCCTTTTGATAAACACCTGGATTAACCTGAAATTCATACTGTCTGAATAAATAATGATAAATCTCATCAATCAATGCCGATGCATTTAATTTGCCCGCCTGAACATAATCTTCTAATTTTCTTTTAGAATTTATTTTGTGAACAAAAACTCTAACAGAGTGAAAATCAGCAAATATTACATTTCCATTAATTGAAAAAATCTCATCTGAAAAATCGTATTTCTTTCTAATTTCTCTTGCAATGTGAAATTCATACTTTGGAAATTTTCTATTCAAGAAAAAATCATCAGAATAATATTTGCAGCTTATTTTTGTGCAATATTTTTTCATTTTGACAAAATTAATTTCAAATCCAGTTACAATATAATTAATTAAGTTTTCTGATTAAACCATAATTATGATTAATGGCTTAAATAAATTCTTCCATCTATTATCGAAAATTTATGAAAGTATTTTAATAAGGCTTAAAAGCACAATATCAAACAACAAAATTCTGATAATGACTGACTTTTTAGTTCAGTTCACAAAAATTTAGTTGATGGTTAAAAGCTCTGTCAAATAAAAATAGAAAAATTGAGTCTCAGTTTTCAAATAATTTTCGTTTCAAAATCAGAGCTGACAAAAAATTTTTCAATTTTAAAACCTGTGAGAATCTATCAAAATCTGTGTTTTCAGTGTTCCAAAAAGAAATTTTAAAATTCTGTATAAATTTTTCATCCATTCAATTTGAGTAATCTATTAAGTTTAATTGTGATTAGTTCAACATTATAGTATATTTTTCAGCCAAAAATTAGATTTTTTATATGTCAATTACACCGTTGATGGCTCAATATGCAAGGATAAAAGAACAATACCCGGATACTATTTTATTGTTCAGGGTTGGAGATTTTTTTGAAACTTTTGAAGAAGATGCAAAAATAGCTTCAAAAGTTCTTGGGATTACATTAACAAAGCGTTCTAACGGTGCAGCAGAAGACGTGCCACTTGCAGGTTTTCCACATCATGCAATAGATACTTACTTACCTAAACTTGTTCGTGCCGGTTATCGTGTTGCAGTATGTGAACAAATGGAAGACCCAAAATTTGCTAAGGGAATTGTTAAACGAGAAGTAATTGAAGTTGTAACTCCCGGTGTTGCTTTCTCTGAAAAGCTTCTTGACCACAAAAAAAATAATTATCTTCTTTCAATCTATATTCAAAATGATATTGCTGGACTTGCATTCTGTGACATTTCAACCGGTGAATTTCAAACTTATGAAGTAAAAAAATCTGAGTTAAACAGTCAATTTGGTTTAATAAATCCATCTGAAATTTTAATTCCAAAAAAATTAAAAAATGAACTTGAACCATTGATTCAAAAGTATGCTACAAATGCACGAATCACAAAAATTGATGATTGGATTTTTGATTATGAATACTGCTCGGAACTTTTGATGAATCATTTTAATGTGAAAACTTTGAAAGGATTTGGAATTGAAAATTTAAATGCAGCCATTTGTGCATCAGGTGCAGCATTAAACTATTTACGCGAAACTCAAAGAGCTAATCTTCCGCATATAAGTAAAATCAGCCATTACAATCCATCTGATTACATGATTCTTGATTATTCTACAAAAAGAAATCTTGAAATATTATACACAATGCAAGAAGGAGAACGAGAAGGTTCTTTAATTTCAATTCTTGATAGAACTCAAACTGCAATGGGAGGACGATTACTTAAAAAATGGATTACTGCACCACTCAAAAAGCTTGAGCCAATTCTTAAACGTCAGGAATGTGTTGAAGAATTTTTTAATAATAAATCATTAAGAAAAAATTTACAGGCAGAACTGAAAGAAATTGGTGATTTAGAAAGATTAATTTCGAAAGTATGCACTGGAAGAATTAATCCTCGTGAGTTAATAAATCTCAAAACATCTCTAAAAAAAATACCCCTAATAAAACAACTTCTTGACCAGACAAAAGCAGAAACATTAAGAACAATTAATGAGAGGCTTAACAGTTTAGATTGGCTGATAGAAAAAATTGAAAAGGCAATAGTTGATGACCCGCCTCTTACAATTTCAGATGGTGGTGTAATCAGAAATGGATATAATCCTGAACTTGATGAATTAAGGCAATTATCAACAAATGCAAAAGAATGGATTTCAAACCTTCAGAAAACTGAAAGAGAAAGAACTAAAATTCCTTCTCTAAAAGTAAGTTACAACAAAGTCTTTGGTTACTATATTGAAATCAGTCATGCCAATAAAGATAAAGTTCCTGAAAATTACATACGAAAACAAACACTCGTAAATTGCGAGCGATACATTACTCCAGAATTAAAAGAATATGAAGAAAAAATTTTAAATGCTCAGGAAAACATATCAAAACTCGAATATGAATTATTTGAGCAAGTAAGATCTGCTGCAGCATCAGCAGTGCAGGAAATTCAGGAAAATGCAAAGCTGATTGCAATGCTTGATTGTTTTCAATCACTTGCTGATTGTGCAGAAGATTATAATTATGTAAAACCTGTTATTGATGAATCCGATGTAATTGAAATTATAGATGGACGCCATCCTGTTGTAGAAAGAATATTGCCGCCTGGAGAAAAATTCACACCGAACAGCTGTAAACTTTCTTCTTCCGAAAATCAAATTATTATTTTAACCGGACCAAATATGGCAGGCAAATCAGTATATCTGCGGCAAGTTGGATTAATTGTGCTTTTAGCACAAATTGGTTCATTCGTTCCTGCTAAAGAAGCCCGCATAGGTCTGGTTGATAGAATTTTTACTCGCGTTGGTGCAAGCGACAATATTGCTTCTGGCGAAAGTACATTTTTAGTTGAAATGCAAGAAGCAGCAAATATATTAAATAATGCTACAAGCAAAAGTTTGATTTTACTTGACGAAATTGGAAGAGGAACAAGTACTTTTGATGGAATCTCAATTGCATGGGCAATAACTGAATATCTGCATGATTATCCTAACTTGAATGCAAAAACACTCTTTGCAACTCACTATCATGAATTAAATGAGATGGCTCAATTGTTCCCAAGAATAAAAAATTACAAAGTAGAAGTTCGTGAATATGGGGATAAAGTAATTTTTCTTCACAAAGTTACACCAGGAAGTGCAGACCACAGTTACGGAATTCAGGTAGCACAAATGGCAGGATTGCCAGAATTTGTAACTAAGAGAGCAAAACAAATTCTTGAAAATCTTGAAAGCAAAGAACTAACTCCTTACGAAGTCAAAAAAGCCAAACTTGCTAAAATGAAATATCAGGATAGTTATCAAATAAGTTTATTTGAAATGAAAGATGATGAACTTCGAAAAGAAATTTCTGATATCCCAATTGAAAATTTAACTCCACTTGAAGCTCTTAATAAATTAAATGAACTAAAAAAGAAAGTAGATGAGAAAAAAGATTAATATGAAATATTCATTAATAGCAATTTTATTTTTTCTGCTTTTTTCTTGCGGACAAAAATATACTGAAGAAGAAATTAATTATATCAAATCAATTGAAGAACAAAGAAAAATTAAAAATGAGTATATGAAAAATGACCCTGCTTCCCCATTTAATTACAAAGGCAAAGTAGAATTTCATGAATTAAAATATTTTGATGTTGACCCAAAATTTGTTTTCAAAAGTAAATTATATGAGTATAATCCAAAAGATACCATAACAATTTATGGAACGAAGGGAGAAGCAAGAAAAGCAGTAAGATTTGGATATGTTCTAATTAATTATGAAAACAAAGAATACAAAGTTAATGTATATGAAGGAACAACAAAGTCTGGAGAAAAATATTATTCAATCTGGTTTACAGACAAAACTACAAATAAAGAAACTTATGGTGTTGGAAGATACCTCGATTTTGAAAAACATAATAATCCAGATTATATTTATATCATAGATTTTAACTTAGCATATAATCCATATTGTGCATACAGTCCAAATTACTCGTGTGCAATTCCGACAAAGGAAGATTTTATACCAATAGAAATAAAAGCAGGAGAAAAAAAATTTCATAATTAGAAAGGAGTAAAAAAGTGGTAGTAATACTTGAAAGACATGCAACACCAGAACAAATTGAAAATGTAATTAAACATCTCGAAGGATTTGGATTTCAGGTTCATAAATCTGTTGGAGCCGAAAGAACAATACTCGGTGCAATTGGAGTAAAACCTGACTTCGATATTAGAAAAGTAAGCATACTCGAAGGAGTTGAAGAAGTTTATCGTGTTACAACTCCATATAAATTAGCAAGTAGAAATTTCAAAGAAGACAATACAATTATAAAAATAAAAGATGTAGAAATTGGCGGTAATAAAGTTGTAATGATGGCTGGTCCCTGTTCAGTTGAAAATGAGGACCAGATTTTTAGACTTGCCGAAGTAGTTGCAAAATCAGGTGCAAAAATTTTAAGAGGTGGTGCATTTAAGCCAAGAACTTCTCCATATTCATTTCAGGGATTGGGAGAAGAAGGTTTGAAAATGATGCGCGCAGCAGCTGATAAATACAATTTACTTGTAATTACTGAAGTAATGCAAATAAGTCACATTGAATTAATTGAGCCTTACACAGATATATTCCAGGTTGGTGCACGCAATATGCAAAACTTCCCGTTACTAAAAGAACTTGGCAATGTTAAAAAACCAGTTATGTTAAAAAGAGGAATTGCTGCTACAATTGAAGAATGGTTAATGTCAGCTGAATATATTTTAAGCGGTGGGAATAATAATGTTATGCTCTGTGAAAGAGGAATAAGAACATTTGAAAATGCAACAAGAAACACTTTTGATTTATCTGCAATCCCGGTGGTTCACAAAAAAAGTCATCTGCCTGTAATTGCCGACCCATCACATGCAACCGGGATGAGAGATCAGGTTCCACCAATGGCGCGTGCAGCTGTTGCAGCTGGAGCTGATGGTTTGATGATTGAAATTCACGATGACCCTGAAAATGCTCTTTCTGATGGTCCACAAGCTCTATATCCAGATACTTTTCAAAAATTAATGAAAGAACTTCGTTTAATTGCTCAAGCTATTGGAAGGGATTTCTAATTGGAAATCAAAAAAATTTCTATAATTGGTTTAGGATTAATCGGCGGTTCGCTGGCAAAAGCATTGAGGAGAAACAATTTGAATTTTTTTATCTCTGCCTTCGACCGCCCTCAAATTTTAGAACAGGCTTTAAATGACAAAGTTATTGACCAGAAGCTCAATAATATCGAAGAAGCTCTTAATTCTGATTTAATTTTTTTATGTCTTCCGGTAGATTTATCAATTTCAGCATTCAAAGAATTAATTCCAAAACTAAAAGAAAATCAAATTATAACCGATGTATGTGGAGTAAAAGAAATATTTCACCAAATCTGGAATGAAAATAATTCAAAAGGTTTTTACATCGGCGGTCACCCAATGACCGGTAAAGAAAAAAGTGGATATGAAAATTCTGAATCGACACTTTTTGAAAATTGTGTTTATATCTTAAGTGATACAGCAAAAGAATTTGCTTTCATTCAATTATTCACAAATATTATTCATCAAATTGGTGCAAGAATAACTTTTCTAAATCCTAAAGTTCATGATATTATTGTTGCTGCAGTAAGTCACCTCCCCCAGATAGTTGCTGTTTCTTTAATTAATTCTGCTGCATTAAAAGACAGTGATATTAACTTTTTTGATTATGCTGCCGGCGGATTTAGAGATATGACAAGAATTGCATCGAGTGACTTTTCTATATGGGAATCAATTATCAAACTGAACAACAAAAATATTCTTCAGGCAATTGATAATTTTATTTTTAATCTCGAAGAAATTAAGAAATCAATCATAAAAAATGACTTAAAGAAAATTGCACAAAAATTTGAAAGTGCAAGAAGCAAAAGAGATGAAATTCCCAAGAACACAAAAGGATTTTTATCCCCGCTTCATGACATTTTTGTTTTTGTTAAAGATGAACCCGGTGTTCTAAGCAAAATTACAACGGCATTATTCCATGCAGGTATAAATATCAAAGATATTGAACTGCTGAAAATAAGAGAAGGAACAGGCGGAACTTTTAGAATCTCGTTTGAATCAAAAGATGCAGCTGACAGAGCAAAAAATATAATCGAAGAATTAGGTTTTACAACAAGAATTTAGATATTTCATTTTACACAAATGAAAATAAATTTCTAATTAACTATTTTTACGCCGCAAATTTTTAAGCAATAGGAGAAATTTCTATGGCAACAACTTCGGACTTCAGACCAGGAATGGTTATTAGATGGAATAATGAATTGTGGACAATCGTTGAATTTCAGCATGTTAATCCAGGCAACTGGCGTGCTTTTGTTAGAACAAAATTAAAAAATATGAAAACCGGAAGAGTTCTCGAAAATAGATTCCGTGCAGGTGAATCTGTTGATGAAGTTAGAGTTGAACGAAGACAATTTCAATATCTCTACAGAGACGGTGCTGATTATGTTGTTATGGATAATGAAACATTCGAACAAATTAATATTGCTCCAGAATTAATTGGTGAAGGACAAAAATTCTTAAAAGAAAATACAGTGATTGATATTCTTTTTGATGACACACAAATTGTTGCAATTGAATTACCAATTTTTGTAACACTTGAAGTTACACAAACAGAACCCGGCGTAAAAGGCGATACAGTTTCTAATGTTATGAAACCTGCTACACTTGAAACCGGTGCCGTAGTGAATGTTCCTCTTTTTATAAATCAAGGTGATAAAATTAAAATTGATACTCGAACCGGTGAATATGTTGAAAGAGTGAAAGAATAATTGAAGAGAAGCTTTATTTTGTAGCAATAACAACCTGGACCAATCCAAAAGTCAAAAAGTGTTGTTCAACTTTAACAAAACCATTTTGGGTGAGTAATTCTTTTAAGTCAATTTTTTTTTCAAACTCACCCACAGATTCCGGTAAATATTTATATGCTTCTTTATCTCCAGAAATTAATTTGCCAATTGATGGCAAAATTTTATCAAAATAAAAAAGATAAATTTTTCTTATGAATTTGTTTGAGGGCAGACTAAATTCCAGGATTGTGACTTTGCCATGATTTTTTAATACACGATAAAATGATTGAAAACTTTTTTTGATATCGTAAAAATTCCTAACGCCAAAAGCTACTGTAATATTTGTAAAAGAATCATTTTTAAAGGGTAAATTTTCTGCTGTGCTTTGAACCAATCTTCCATTACTCCATTCTGCTTTTTTATTAAAAAATGAAAGCATATTCATCGAAAAATCTGCGCCAAAAATATTATTCACATTAAATTTTTTGGCAGTAATTGCAAAATCACCGGTTCCACATGCTACATCCAGAAGAATTGAATTAGAATCTAATTTACTCAACTTAATTGCTTTTTTACGCCAGTAATAATCTACTCCAAAACTTAAAAAATGATTTAAGAAGTCATATCTGTGAGAAATTGAATCGAAAATTCTTTTTACTTTGCTCTTTTTTGCAATTGAATCCATTAGTTTTTTTCAATAATTCTAAAAAATAATTTTTCAGCCTTTTTATTCCACCAGTTGTAAATATATTTACCGCTCCACAATGTAAAAAGCATAAACATAAATCCACCGATTAAATCTACAACATAGTGATATCTTAAATAAACAGTTGCAAAAATCAAAAGTATTCCATCTAAAATAAAAAAATGTCTCATTCTACTTTTGTATTTTACAGAAAGAATCATAACAAGCAAAGTCATTTGAGTATGTCCGCTCGGGAAAGCATCGCGTTGAACAACTGCAGCAGGATTTAATGTACCTGACGGGATTGATTCTCCTGAGTTTACAACTTCCCTTAAAAAATTTGTTAAACATAGTCCAGGCAGTTCAATATCATTTAATTCAAAATTATGAAGTGTAAATCTTGGACCTATAGCGGGAACAAGAATGTATCCAATGTAAGAAAGAATAAAACCATAAACTATAATAAAAGCTGAATAATCAAGTTCTTTAAGTTTTCCATTGAATATTAAATCCAATCCAAGAATAATTGGTAAAAAGAAAAAAGTACCATACACTATTTGAAGAAGTTCAGTAAGATAAGGATTAGCAATTTTATAAAGTTCATGAGTTGGGTCAGTCTTAAAAATCATTCTGTCAATTTTAATTAGAACATCATCATAAATTACACCTCGAATTGGGTCAACCATATAATAAAGCTCTTTGAAAAAAATTAGAATCAGCGGAACAAGATACCAATAATGGAGATGTTTCCAGATTATATTGTTATTATTTACATCTTTATAAGCAACAAAAAAAACATAAGTTATAATTAATAAATTTACTATCAGGTTATTTTGCCAATAAACAATTTTATTTGAATAAATAATATTAAGAATAGATAAAAACAAACTGAAAGTTATAACGATAAAATCGGTAGGATTAATATTCAGAATAAGATTTTTATTTTCTTTCATGAACAAAATGAAGAATAATTATCAAAAAAAATTTATAGTTGACTTTTAATGAATTCATAAAGTTGAACAAAATCTTTGATTGATAAATCTTCTGCACGTTTGGTGAGAAGATTGGTCAATGATTCATTATTTGTAAAATTTATGGTTCGAAATATACTATTGCTGAATGAATTTTTTAAAACTTTTCTTCTGTTCCCAAATGCAGCTTTAACTACTTTTATAAATAAATCATCATCAATTTCTTTCTGTTCTTCGTCATTAAATATTATTTGAATTATTGCTGAATAAACTTTTGGTTTTGGATAAAATACATTTGGCGAAATTTTGAAACATAATTTTGTTTGGGCAAAATAATTTAAAAGAACGCTCAAGATTCCATAATCCTTTGTTCCCTCTTTTGCTGTTATTCTCTTTGCCACTTCATACTGAACCATAAGCAAAGCATCTTTAACAAATTTTCTTTCATAAATTAACTTAAATAAAATTGGAGAAGTAATATTATAAGGAATGTTCCCAATTATTCTTAATTTTTTATTTTTATTAACAAATTCAGAAAGGTTTACTTCTAAAAAATCTTTATTAACTATTTCAAGGGAAGGAAATTTTTCTTTAAGCTGCCTAACTGCTCTTTTATCAATTTCTACAGCAATAAATCTTTTCACTTTATTGACCAGTTCCGCTGTTAATGCTCCTGTTCCAGGACCAATTTCCAGAACAACATCTTCCTTTTCGGGCTTAAATTCTTCAATAATTTTTTTGACAATATTTTTATCCACAAGATAATTCTGGCCAAATCTTTTTAATGGATATATTTTATCTCCCATAAAGATTCATGTTAAATAATTATTTATATTTGATTACTAATGTAAATAAAATTTACCATGTTCGAGATAATATTTTTAGTTGCGTTATCAATTTATTTTATTCAATTAGTAATCTTTACAATTGGAGCAGGTAAAAGATTTCCGAAAATTCGGGATGAGAAATTACCCTATATTTCAATCATTGTAGCAGCACGTAATGAGGAAAATAATATTCTTGACTGTATGAACTCGCTTAATAAATTAATTTACCCGAATGATAAAATAGAAATAATAATTGTAAACGACCATTCAACAGACAGGACAGGTGAAATAATAGAATCTTTTATAAAAGACAAACCAAAATTCAAAACAATTATTCCAGTTAAACAAATTGGTTCGCTCAAAGGAAAAACAAATGCTCTTGCAAATGCTATAAAAATAGCAAAAGGAGAAATTATACTTACTACTGATGCAGATTGTGTTGTATCTCCAACCTGGGCTAAAACACTCGTTTCTTATTATCAAAATGATGTTGGATTTGTAGGAGGATTTACTACTCAACAGGACTATAACGCATTTGCAGGAATGCAGGCTATTGACTTTATCTTTTTACTTACAGTAAATGCTGGTGCACTAAATTTAGGAAAACCGCTTGGATGTATTGGAAACAACATGTCATATAGAAAATCTGCCTATGAAGAAGTTGGAGGTTATGAAAATATTCCTTTTTCAGTAACAGAAGATTTTAATTTGTTAATGGCAATTCATAAACTAAAGAAATATAAAATTCTTTATCCTTTAGATGCTGGTGCACTCGTAGTTTCAAAACCCTGCCCTGACTGGGAAACATTATACTGGCAAAAGAAAAGATGGGGCGTCGGGGGAACAGAAAGCGACATTATTGGTTATTTAATTATGCTCTGGGGATATATCACTCATGCTGCAATGATTCTAACTCCGTTTCTGTTCTCTTTAACTTCACTTTATTTGTGCTTCTTTAAAATTTTCATCGATTATTTTTTTGTTTATCCAGTTTACAAAAGACTTAATCTCAAATTAAAATTCAATCACTTTATTGCATTTGAAATTTACTTTATAATTTATGTTCTTCTGCTTCCTTTTATTGTTCTGCCAAGCAAAAAAGTTAAATGGAAAGGAAGAGAATTTTAATTGAAAACTACTTATTCACAAATCTTAGATAAATTCTATGAAAATAAAATTAACTGCACTTCTGCTTTTAATTCTTCACTTTCAAATTTTCTCTCAAAAGAAAATTGAAATATTTCCTGACAATTTAACAGTCCAACCATTTACTGCTAATATTCTTGAACCAAAACTTGGCTTTCTTTTTCACTTATCAAAAAATGAATTGCGATTGGATATTGGAAATTCTATTGATGTATTAAGAATTCAACATGATGATGAGACCATTTCAATAGGTGCTGATTTTTTCACATATACACTACTTCGGAGTGAGAAGAATTTTCATTTTCCTGTTGATGCAGTTGACTACCTGTTCGGAATTAATTCCTGTTATACAAAAAAAATTAACAATAATAAATTTGGTGTACGATTTCGATTGAGTCATATTAGTGCTCATTTTGTTGATGGGCATTTTGATGGGACAAACAATAAATGGCGTGATAATCTGAACCCTCGTGTTTACAGCCGAGAATTTATTGAAATTATGCCCTTTTATTCTGTCCACAATCTTCGATTCTACGGAGGCTTTACATATATTTTTCATGTTGACCCAAAATTCATAAAAAAAGATAATTATCAAATTGGATTTGATTATTTTGGAAATGAATTTTTTAATAACCATATCAGACCTTTCTTTGCGTATGATTTAAAAGTAGTTCACATTATTGATTATTCAATTAATCATTCTATTGCTGCAGGATTAAAATTCGGAAAAAATAATGGTAAAGGTTTAAGCACATACATTAATTATTATTATGGAAAAAGTATTCA
>JARYLX010000045.1 GCA_029907415.1 Melioribacter sp. | reverse complement strand
AAAATACCATTCTAAAATGGGTCATGAGGTTCATGTGATTTGTTCAAATAGAACTTATCCGAAACAGCGTGAATATAAAGTTTTTTCAGATGTGTATAATAAAAGAATAATTAAACCAGGGAAAAAAGAGGTTGAAAATTTTACTATACATTACCTTCCTGCTTATTTTGAAGTTAATACGCAACTTTTTCTCAAAGGGCTTTTTAAAAAGTTTGAAGAAATTAAGCCAGATATTATTTTTGCACACGGGTTAAATAGGTGGACGACAATTCTTGTGGCGATATGGAAAAAATTTTTATGTAAAGATGTTGTATTAATTGCAGATGACCATATGCTATATTCAGCATATGTGCCTGCATATTATAGACGTATCTGGTATTTGATTTTTAAAAAAATAATTAAGTTTCTTTTACCGGTATTCAATCAAATAATAGCCGTTTCAAATGAAACAAAAAAATTTTTATTTGACAAATTTGAGATACCCACTGAGAAAATAATTGTTTTACCAATAGGAGTTGATTATGAAAAGTTCAATTTCTCTGAGGAAAACAGAAAGAAAATCAGGGAAAAACTCGGAATTCCAGAAAATGCTTTCGTGATTATCTATGCTGGCAAAATAGTGCCAGAGAAAGGTTGTGATTTGGTTTATGAAATAAGTAAGGATTATCTTAAAAATAAACACAATGTCTACTTACTTTATGTGGGAAGTGGTATAAAAAGTCAATTTGCACAAGATATAAGGAATAGAGCTTTAAATGATGGTGTTGACAATAGGGTTTTATGGCATAATCATGTTGATCACATTGAATTACTAGCTTTTTACTCTGCTGCGGATGTGGCAATTTGGCCTTACCAAGAAACAATGAGTGCATTAGAAGCATCTGCATGCGGTTTGCCAATAATACTACGAAATTCTGATATTGCAAAAGAAAGAGTAGCTGATGGTAATGGATTTGCTTGTGCTACAATTGAAGAACAAAAAATTGCGCTTGGGCAACTTATAGATAATAGCGCACTTAGAAAGGAAATGGGAGAAAAAGGAGTGAAATATATGCGAGAAAAGTTTTGCTGGAGAAAAATAGCGGGACAATTTATAGAAGTCGCACTTTTACATAGAGAAAAATATAAAATCAAAACATCATGAGTGTCAAGATAATCGGATTAATAATTGGTGAACCGTATGATATTAAGAATTGGAGTGGTATTCCTTACCATCTTTTTAAGACATTAAAATCAAAGGGTTGTCTTTTAAATGCAGTAGGTGTCACTTTGCCAAAAGGACTTGATGTATCATTGAAGGTACTTTACGGTATATATCTTAAACGTGCAAAAAGATTAGGAGAAATCACACAAAGAAGCGCTTTAAGGCGTTATGTCTTGGGACTTACAGCACGCCGAAGGATAGAGAAGCTGATTAATTTTCCCTACGGTATGAAAAATACGACGATTTTGAGCACAACCACTTTAATAGACACAAGAAAGGTTAATTTTTTAATTTTCTTTTGATGCAAAATTAACAAAATACAAGGGGGAAACCGATGCGGGTAATTAATGAGTATATTAAAAAAGTTGCTTATTGTATATCGAAGAGGTATCAAAGAAATCTCGATAAGGATTTGAAAATTTGGAAAGTAAAAACCGCTTTTCCAAGTAGGAATAAACAGTATGCGTATTTCCATCATTATTTTTGGCATAAATGTCCATCGTGTGTGCGGGAGCATAGAAACTATTTTTCAAAGGAAAACAGAGGTTTCGGCGAGGATGCCTTTCATGCTTTATGGTTTCTCTTACTAAGAGACACAAAGCCTAAATTTCTACTTGAAATTGGCGTATATAGGGGTCAAATTATTTCTTTGTGGGCTTTAATTTCTAAACAGCTTAAATATACTGTAGAAATACATGGAATATCACCTTTTAGTCCTGTTGGGGATAGAGTTTCAATGTATATTAATGATGTTGATTACTATGCAGATACTTAGGCGAATTTTCGGAAATTCTATCTTCAACAACCGTATCTTCATTGCGGATTCTCAACAGAGCCCAGTATGGTTGAGGTAATTAAGTCCCGTAAGTGGGATTGTGTTTACATTGACGGCAATCATGACTACGATATTGTTAAACAGGATCTGTTGAACTGCTATCAGTTTATTTCTAATAATGGCTTAATAGCTCTTGATGATTCTGCGTTATACACTGATTTTAAACCGCCAAAATTTTCCTTTAAAGGACATCCTGGTCCGTCATTTGTGGCTAATGAGATATTTGATTTGGGTTTCGAAGAATTAGTTTCTTGCGGTCACCTTAGGGTATTTACTCCCAAAAATAGCATATGGTTAAAATTATGATAAGCGTAAGATTTTTACCAGCTCAGCCCCATTGCCTTTCATTTGGAGGATTTGAAATTCAAATGATTCAAACACTTCAAGCGGTCAAAGCATATGGTATCGATGCTAAACCACTGAATCCTTGGAGTAAAAGCAAGAACTTTGATATAGCTCATATTTGGGGATTTGACATCTCACAATTCCGGAATATTTTTTTTCTAAAGAAGGCAAAAAAAGGTGTGGTTGTGACTGCGCTTTTAGATTACTCCTGGTCCTTAAAAAAGAAATTAAAATTCCTCATATCCTCGTATATGTCTATTACCAGGTATTATTTAAGGATGGCAAAGTTAATTGATGCTTTCGTAGTGCTAAATGACATTCAGAGAGATATTGCGATTCATTATTATAAGATAGAAGCTGATAAGGTTTTTGTGATCCCAAATATTGTTCACCGGAACTTCTACCTGTCCGCTATTCAAGATAACGAGATAATTTACACAAATAATTATGTTATAACTGTAGGAAATATTTGCCCGCGCAAGAACCAGCTAAATTTAGCCAGAGCTTGCATAAAAGCCGGTGTAAACTTAATAATAATAGGCAATGTTCTTGATGGTGAGGAAGAATATGGTCGTAAACTATCAGAAGTGGTTAGAAATAATAGTTCTGTTAAATGGTTCAAAGCGTTACCTCCTGCTTCAACTGAGCTGATAGAATATATTAAGAAAGCCTCAGTTTTTGCTCTACCTACGTTAAATGAAACTCAACCGATTAGCGCTTTGGAAGCAGCGGTCCTTCGTAAACCTCTTTTACTATCCGACTTGCCCTTTGCTAAGCAAAAGTTTTTCAAAAATGCATGTTTGGTAGATCCTTATAATGTGGATAATATAGCTAGAGCGGTGGTTAAGATAATATCTAACCCTAAGTTATATATTCCCGACTATAGTGTACTGCAAGAATGTACTGAATCGTCAGTGGGTAAGGCATATGCTAAAGTATATGAAATAATGTATGAAAAAATAATATCCAGAGGATAACTTGTAGAGGGACAGGATTTGGCAATTCAGAACATTGGGAAAATTTGAGTATGTATAGGAATTGTTCTACTATGTTAACATTATTAAAAAACTATTCTTGAAATTTTTTAATGCTTATAGATTGATGTAACTATGGAAACATTTAATACTTCTAGAGTGGTTGCAAGGAATTCAGTTTTTAGGTTATTAACTTATGGAATAACGCTTATCGCGACTTTATTTTACATTCGCTTTGTAGTCAAATATCTTGGGATTGAGGTTTATGGCTTGTGGGGTTTAGCGAGTTTAGTTATAAGTACATCTAATTTAATAAATTTTGGGTTCACTATTGCTTTAACAAAAGAAACAGCCTATATTGATGGTGGAAATAAAAACTACAGCATAATAAAATTCTTAATTAAAGGTTATGATCTCTTCTATATCTTGGCTGGGATTATAACTCTTCCAATTATCCTTGGTTTTAAAAGTAGCATTGTTCAGCATATCTTTGGTGTAAAAGACATCCAACAAGGAGCTGTTCTTGCTTACCTTATAGGGGCTATGGTTCCTTTGACTGTAGTATACATGTCCGCAATGTCAAGACGGGCGGTTGTTGAGGGATTTCAAGAGATTCATTATTCCAGTATGATTTCACTGCTTGGGAGGTTGATAAATTTTGCTTTATCTATTCTCCTTATATTTGTCGGCATAGGGGTTTGGAGCTTATATACTGCATCCCTTGTGGAAAATTTTATATTGTTTTTTGCCTTCTCACGCAGAATATCAAAAAAGTTGAAAAATCAAGGAACAACATCTTATTATTTTCAGACAAAACCAAGGTTGAGAGAATTGGTAATAAAGAATCTGATTTATGGTTTTAACCTACAGGTAAGTAGTATCGCAAGTATGGGATTGGAATTTTTTTATAAAATTTTTGTAACAAGAATTTTTGGGTTAGAAAGTGTTGGTTATTTTCAAATAGCCTGGAGAGCTCAACAAATGCTACATGGTATTCTGTCATCGGGGATGAGCCCATTATTTCCTGCTTCGGCATTTCATATAGCAAAAGGTAACGCTTTAGAACTTAAAGGTATTTATAAAAAATCAACAAAATATGCCTGGTTTTTTACCTTCGGAGTCTTTTTGATATTTGTATTGTTTTCTGGCGAAATTTTAAAACTTTGGCTTGGGCAAACATCACCATTTTTAGTATTTACATTTCAAATGCTTTGCGCTGGACTTATATTTACAAGTCTATCTACACCTGCCTATATGTTCATTCTGGGGTCGGGCAAATCGGAATATATAACTTTTACTCAACTCCTGTTTGCCATTGTTTCGCTTGCGACTTCTTTTATAATTATATATTTGCAGGTTACTCAGCTAAATTGGATGTCTGTAGGAATTTCTTATTTATTAGGGGCAATTATTGGATTTGTAGTTATTTCTGGTGGGGTGGTCAAAATTTTTAGATGGAATATTATGGAATTACTCTTTGATTCGTTGCCTTCCCTACGATTTAGTATTATTGCAATATTTTTGGGTATTTTAGTAATAATATTTAATTTAGAAAAAACAATTCAAAGAAGCGTTAATGGATATGTAATGCTTTTCATAGTATTGGTAGTTTTTATTGGTTTACTTATAATAGAGATTTTTAGGGAGGAAAGAGGGCTAAAAAATATTATATTTAGTTACTTGTGGAGAAACCCCAACAAAGTTTCAGAAAAGCATGAGCTTAAATAGGTATTATGGAATAATCATCATATTGATAGTTGTAATAGGATTAATAGGTATGATGTATAAATATGAAATCAGTTACGTAGCTGTCCTTACTCTTTTTTCTATTTTCTTTTTATTGATATTATTAAAGCCGGAACTTTCAGTTTATATGTTTTTAATCTGCGGGGTATTTTATACGCCATTGTATGACTATAAGTTTAGATTGTTTGGTATTTTAATTCTACCAACGGATTTAATGGCAATTTTAATTTATTTCTCTGTTTTTGTCAATCGTGTTTTTGGTCGTTTTAAGAGATTTAGCTTTTCACATACCAGCAAGCCAAAATCTATAGGGAACAGTTTCCATATTGTAATCATTGCATTAATATTTTTAGCTACAGTTATAGGGCTATTTCAAGGGAATTATTGGAAAAGTGTTTTTCGTGAAACCAAGATGGTATTGTATTATGGTTTAATACCAGTATTTGTTTCTTTTTTTATTTCTGACCGACGGGTTATTTTTAGATACTTTGCTTTGCTGATAGTGTTGAGTACGATTGGTAGTTTATATGATATGTATTGTAGAATTTTTGATATTTATACTGTAAGTGCATACGCAGGTGGAATTGAAGGGGCTATTACTTATGCTGATACACCTATCGGCAGTATTATAAGGGATTACGGATGGGTTTCAACCTTTCATTATCAAGTCATAGCGTTTTTAGTGTGTATTGCCTTCTTTTTTGTCTTTAAAAATTTTTCCGTTAGAATAACATTATTGATAATTGCTTTAATAAACCTGATAGCAAATATGCTAACAGTTACACGAGGTTTTATGTTGGGAATAATTGTTGGTATGATATTGTTGATTTTTTTAAATAGTTTAAGACGTTCAACCTTTTTATTTAAGAGGGTTGCAAGTTCTTTTGCGGTGCTTATCTTAATAATTGGTATTTTTTACTTAAGTATGTTTTTTGTTCCTGAAGTAAGCGCTGCTTTTTACAGATTCGCTTCAGTTTTTTCTTCGGAATATGCCGGAAGAGGAGATATAGAAAATATGAATGTCCGTTTATCGTCAATTTATTTGGGAATTAACACTGGATTAAACCATCCGTTGGGTAGAGGTTTTGGGATACTTTCTCCAACGGGAGAGGAAACATTTTCTGAAGCGATGACGCTGTGGCTTATTTATCATAACTCCATTGGTTATATATTTTTTACTTTTGGTTTAATTGGTGGATTTGTCGTCTTTTATTTGCTTGCGAAACTGACCTTAGAACTGTTGAAAATCTACCGCATTATTTCTATACAAGATAAACAGGCGTTATCTTTGATTTTAGTTAGTTTATTTGCTGTTTTTTCTATGTCCTTCACAAGTGGGAATTTCTTATTTAACATAGATCTTTTATTTCCTTTTATAATTACCCTTTTTTCATTCAGCATATTCTATATAAAACTTTTAGGAGGAAGCAATGTTAAAGGAACCATTAGTCACAATAGTAACTCCTTCATATAATCAGGCGAAATTTATAACTGAAACTATTGAGAGTGTTCTTAATCAAACATATAAAAATATTGAATACATAGTGATTGACGGGGGTTCCACTGATGAGACAGTTGATATACTAAAATCTTATGAAGATAGAGGAGTAAAATGGATAAGCGAGAGAGACGATGGTCAATCTGATGCAATCAATAAAGGTTTTAAAATGGCAAAGGGCGAAATTATTGGATGGATAAATAGTGATGATCTTCTTATTCCACACACAGTAGAAAAAATTGTAGAGGCTTTTAACGATGAAAAAGTCGGACTAGCATATGGGAATATTTTGATTATTGATGAAATTGGAAATTTTGTTAAAGAATATAAACCCGTAGAAATAACTTTGGACAGATTGTTTAAAGTTGAACAGTCTGTACCTCAGCCTGGATCATTTTACAGAAAAAGATTCGTTGAAATGGTTGGAGGATTGAATAAACATTTAAACTTTGTCATGGATTATGATTTGTTTATAAAATTACTGAAAATATCCAAAGCGGTTTACATACCCCTGCCTCTTGCCAAATTTCGTTTGCACTGTAGAAGTAAAACATTTAATTTCAGTGCTACAAAATCTGTGATAGAGGCATATAAAGTCAGTCGTAAGTACGGTGCTCCTTTGTTTTCTCCGTTAAATTTTAAAAGGGCGAAAGCGCTTGCTAAGGCCATTATAAAAAGTATTTTGGTCATGCCTCTTATCAATATTGAAAAACTTAAAAAGGGAGCTTAAAGGTTGAGAATATTGGAGTTAACTGAACCATTTCAAAGTGAGATTCAACCAACAACCGGATTGTTTATTAAAGAACATGCTGAGCACATATCTAAGATTTGTGAAATATTGTTATGTGTTTTTATCCGTATTATACCACCAAAAAGAATCCTGATGAATTTTAAAGAGATTAAGAAATGGTCACTTTACATTCTTTCAAGAATAAGAGAGAGACGAATTAAAGAAAACGATTATGAATTCATTTTCATACCATTTATCTCACTCCCAAGACCGATTTTTGAATTTATAAATATAAGGATTATGAAGCTTTTTTATTCAAATGCGATTTACAAAATAGCGATTCAATTTAGACCACAAGTAATAGTGATCCATTGGGTTTCGCCACTATCCCTTCTGGCTATAAATATTGGTGATTTGATTGGAATACCAGTAGTTATTAATGTGCATGAAGATCCAGATAATATAAAGTTGAGTTTCCCACATTTACATCAGATTTGGCTTAAGGCATTAAAGTTAGCAGATGCTATTGTAGTGCACAGCGAGGTCAATAAAAATAAGCTGGTAAAATTAGGTATAAATTCAGAAAAGATATTCAAAGTCTATCTTGGGATTAATGAGATTTTTTTAAACACTAATAATGAACAAGTGAAAGATGAAAAAGATATTTTTGTAATCCTTGCGGTTTCGCACTTGTCCGACCCTTGCAAAAGAATTGACCATTTATTGCGTTCGTTCCCAGAAATAAAGAAAGTTAATCCTAAAACAAAACTTGTTGTGGTGGGTAACGGACGCCTTAAGAAATCCCTTGAAGAGTTAAGTTTCGACCTGGGAATACAGAAGGAGGTCATTTTCAAAGGCGCGCTTGCTCCGATGCAAGTAAAGAATGAAATGGTAAATGCTGATTTGTTTGTTCTACCATCTATTAGGGAGTCATTTGGTTTAGTTTTCATTGAGGCGATAGCTTCAGGCCTTCCGGTTATTGGCTACAAAGAAGCTGGAGCTATTCCAGAACTTGAAAAACTTGGTATTCCTATCGTTAAACTTGACGAAGTAACTCCCAAGAGTATATCTAATGCAGTAATTAGAGCTATGATAAATTACGAAGAAATAAATAGAGTTATTGTAAAAAATCAAAGCAAGATAGCAAATCTTTTTTCTTGGAGAAATCATGCACTTAGTTATATTGAAGTTTTGAAGAAGGTATGTAAGCAAAAAGGTATAATATGTTGAGCGGTGTATTGAGGCATAGGTTAGTTAGAAAGGTGCGTTCGTTACTTGATTATATTGAGAACCCGGCGTTGATAGTGGCACGAGTCAAGAATATCCAATGGAATTTGTTAGAATCTTGTTTGAGATCAAAAAATTTTTACCCTATATAAATAACATTTTTGATATCGGTGCTGCAACGGGTAATTTTGTACTTGATGCGTATTTTGTCTTCCCTGAAGCAAACATTTTTGCTTTTGAGTCGTTGCCTGAAAAAGTTGACATTCTAAAGAAAATTTACGAGAGGCATAAAATCTCGGGAGAGGTTTACAATTTTGCACTTGCCTCTGGGGGAAGGTTATGCCAATTTTTTACAGATGGAATATACTAACTTAAGTTCAATCCTTGAGCCTGATGAGGGGTTGTTTGTTTTGTTTGGTAAGAAAGTGTCTTATGAAAAAATCATTGTTACGAAGAAAAGGTTTGATAATGTTTTTAATCTTGATGCAAACAGTATAAATTTTGCTAAGTTGGATGTACAGGGTTATGAACTTGAAGTTCTAAAAGGTATGGGAGGGGAATTAGACAAACTTCAAGGGATAATGCTTGAGGTGAATTTTGACAGGTTCTATGCTTGTCAGGCAAGTTATTTTGAAATTATACGATATTTGCATGACCATGGGTTTAAAAGGTTTTATCAGGTTGATAAAGTTATTTATTAAAGGTAAGGTTTCATGGTGTGATCTGGTATTTTTTAGGTAGTTGTGTGTTTGTTTCATTTATTGTGTAATTTAGAACTAAAGAAGGAGGTCCGATAAGGTTTTTGCATAAGTTGCCGAAATCAAAGTTAATTAAATCTCGGGATGAGGCAATTGTTGAATTATGTCGCGGTAAAAATGTTTTACATCTCGGTTTTGTAGATGAAGGACTTATGTATGAAAGAATTCAAATGGGTGATTATCTCCATAGAAAACTTGCTAAAGTTGCTAATACACTAGTCGGGATCGATATATCAGAAGCTGGGGTTAAGAAAGCCCAAAATTTGGGTTTTTCTTTTTGTTTTGTTTGTGATGTTCAAAAACTCAATCAATTGTATATACCATTTGAGAAATCATTTTTTGAAGTGATATTAGCAGCTGAGATAATAGAGCATTTGCCAAACCCTGGTCTCTTTTTGAAGGAGTTATATGAATTTGTTAATGAAAATACTGAAATAATCATTACAACTCCTAATGCATTATCCATTAAGACATTATTCTTCCCATTAGCGAAGGTTGAAGTAGTTCATTAGGACCATAATTTTTATTATTCACCGATAACGCTATCTAATTTTTTATATAAATTTGGGTTTGAGGTGAAAGAAATATATCTTTATTCAAGTGTTTGGATACGTAAGAAACTTAACATTCGTTCGTTTGGTGAACTTGTCGGAAAGTGGACTTTCACTTTCATAGATTTTTTATTAACTAAATCAATAATTAAACTATTTCCATATTATTCTGAAGGAATGTTGTTTCGAGTTAAAAAAGTATAACTAGTATGAAAGAATTTTTCGTGTTAATTAATGCCTTAAAAGGTACCAATTTACAGGGTTACTAATTAGTTTAACTACAAGATTTATAATTGATTGGTTCTATACTTATGTACTTGTCCTTGCGCATCTTAGTAAAAACTGTTGATAATAATAAATGAGAAAATTGAAGAAATTACTCTTACTTGCACAAATAGCATTTCATGATCCTACTCAGGCTTTTGATAGAGTGAGCGCTTTGCTTGAAATCTGTTTAAACCAATGGTTATTTAATGAAAAGTCTAATGCATGTTTAACATTTGGTGAATTTTTAAAATTATTACCATTAGAGTTTACTACTTATGCTGAAGAAGGTGAAAAAGAACTCTCTAAAATAATAGCAAACTTTATGGATGCTATAAAAAACTTTCATTTCTAACGTTTCCAATTTATTACAACACTGATCACTCTTTAGCGATTTTATACTATGCTTTTGTTAGATGGCTAAAGCTAGAAATAGTTTTAGAGACAGGTGTTGGTTATGGTATTTCTTCATCCATAATTCTCACAGCATTACAATATAATGGTGTGGGGGAACTTATTAGTATAGATTTACCACCTTTAGGAGACTATAAGGATAATTTTATAGGCTCAGCGGTGCCACATGTTTTAAGGGGAAAATGGACACTAAAGCTTGGAAACACTCGTAGGCTATTACCCGAGATCTTTAATAATCTACCAAAAATTGATATGTTTCTCTCAGATAGTGCCAATATTTACACTTTATAAAAGTTTGAGTTTGAACAGATATTTAAAAAAATGAATTCAAAAGGAGTATGCCTTTTTAATAACATATCTTTGAAAATGTTAAGATATCTGGCTGAAATTGAGAGCTTACAGTTTTGGGCCATCAAGCAAGAGGAAAAACAAGGATGTTGCGCCGGCATATTGATGAAAAAATAAAGCAGAAAAGAATGATCATAATCACAAGTTGGGATGATGGACACCCTCTAGATTTTAAGGTGGCCGAATTACTTTCGAAATATGATTTGAAAGGAACATTTTACATACCTCAGAACAATCCTGAGCATCGAATTTTAGATAAAAAAGGAATAAAAACTTTATCGCAAATTTATGAAATAGGTGGGCATACCCTAAATCATGTAAATCTTTTAGATGTTGACTTATTAAGAGCTGAGAATGAAATTAGAGGATGTAAATTATGGCTTGAGGATGCTTTAGGTAAACAAATAAAAGCATTTTGTTATCCCAGAGGGAAATTTAACAAAAACCACAAAAAAATTGTAAGTGAAAGTGGATTTTGTTATGCGAGAACAGTTGAGTTGCTTAGTATAAATATAGATGACTTGCTAAGTGCATCTACTACTATACAAGTGGTTAATCAGCCGCTATTCACTTATATTAGAAATAACATTAAACGAAAAAAAACTTGATCAAATAATTTATTTTATTTCTAAAATAAATATTCATAAGATACAGCTCGTAAAAATTGCAGAGCTTTATATAAGTAAAATAATAGAAAAAGGGGGTATACTTCATATTTGGGGACATTCATGGGAAATTTAGCAAAATGGATTATGGGCGCAGCTTGAGGATATTTTTAAAATGCTTTATAAAATTAATAATGTTAAATATTTAACGAATTCGGAACTTGTTGATAAGAGTTCTGTAGAATGAAAATATTTCAGGTTCATAATCATTACCAGTTTAGTGGTGGTGAAGATACAGTTTTTTCTAATGAATATAAACTTCTTACTTATTATGGTCATGAGGTAATACAATTTACTAAATCCAATAAAGATATTGATAATTATAATATATTTCAAAAAAGTAGGCTTTTTTTTAATGCTGTTTATTCCAGATTAGCTTTCGAAGAAGTTTTAAAAATTATAGAAGAAAATAAACCTGATGTTTGTCATATTCACAATACATTAACTTTAATTACGCCTTCAGTTTATTATGCTTGCAAAAAAATGGGAGTGCCGGTAGTTCAAACTCTTCATAATTATAGATTAATATGTGCTAATGCATATCTATTTAGAAATGGGAAAGTATGTGAAGAATGTATTGATAAAAGTTTATACAATTCAGTAAAATATGGGTGTTATAGAAATTCGCGTTTGCAAACATTCGTTTTAGCCCGAACGGTTCAATGGAATAAGAAACAAGGCACTTGGAATAACTTAATTGATGCGTATATTGCATTAACTGAATTTTCAAAACAAAAGTTTATTGAAGGAGGTCTGCCGGAAAATAAAATTTTTGTAAAACCAAATTTTTTATTTGAGGATCCTAATTATTCTGAGAAAAATGAAGGGTTTTTTTTATTCGCTGGAAGACTTGATATAACTAAGGGATTTAATGTTTTGGTTAAAGCAGCAGAAAAATTACCAAATATAAAATTTAAGGTAGCTGGCGATGGTATTTTGAGAAGCAATTTAGATGGTGTTCTAAATATTGAATATCTTGGTCAGTTAAATAGGAATGATTTAATTTTAGAATTAAAAAAATCTGGGGCAATTATTTTTCCTTCAGTTTGGTATGAAAGTATGCCTATGACAATTATTGAATCTTTTGCTTGTGGTAAGCCTGTTATTGCTAGCAATTTAGGTGCAATGGCAGAATTAATTGAAAATGGTAAAACCGGGTTGCTTTTTGAACCGGGAAATGTAGATGATTTAGTTAAAAAAATCTTATGGGCAAAAAATAATCCTGAGAAAATGAAGGAAATGGGCTTAAATGCACGAAAGGAATTTGAAGAAAAATACACAGCGGAAAAAAATTATATGATTCTTATGAATATTTATGAAAATGTTATAGAGAAAAAAATAAAAATATTAAATAATTAAATACAATACGAATACAATTAATATTGTAAAGGTATATAGATAATTTAGGTATATAGATAATTTAAAAAATGTTGGAGAATTTAATAAAAGTAATTATATACAGGCGTAATATATTTTAATTTAATTTTAAAAACATTTATAAAATTTTAAAAATATTTATAAATTAAGTTATATAACTTAAACATTAATTTATTTTAATGAAGTAAAATTGAAGAGAATAAATATACTCGGTACAGATATATCAATTCTAAAAAGTTATGAAGAAACTTATGAAAATTTAAAAAATTTTCTAAAATCGCCATCTTATGTTACAGTAAATAATGTTCATACGGTCGTATTGGCTGTTAAGGATAAAAATTATAGAGAAGCATTAAATAATTCTATATTATCATTACCTGATGGGAAACCTTTATCTATTGTTGCTAGGCTCAAGGGAGTAAAGAATATAAGCAGAATTTTTGGACCTTCTTTTATGGAAAAGGCTTTAGAGTGGGGACAGGAAGATAGCTTGAAGCATTTCTTCTTTGGAAGTTCAGAAGAAACATTAAATGAAATGATAAAAAACATAAAAATACGATAACCAAAGGCTTTAGTTGCAGGTGCTTTTTCTCCTCCATACAAAGAAAGGTTTAGTGATGAAGAAAACGAATTTTTCTTAAAATTAATGAATGATAGCGGGTGGATATTTTCTGGATTGGCATTGGGGCTCCTAAAAACAAGAGTTAGATATTAATAAATTTTAAAGAAATGAAAATTGTTATTCTCTTAAGTTATAAAATTAAAAGAAATATCTTGGTTTTATAGAAGGTCATTTAACATATAACTTATGATTGAAATTTTGCAAGTAAAACTTTTCGACTCAAACATTGCGGATGCTGTTCAAATATTAACTTCGTTATGTCTTAATAAAGAAAAATTAAACTATTGTATATCAGCTACTGGTGCACATGGTATTATTATAGCTCGAAAAGATAAGAAGTTTAAAGAAATATTGAACTCATTCTACTTAAATTTGCCCGATGGGATGCCAGGTGTATGGGTAGGTCGTTTAAAAGGAGCTAAAAATATGGAGCGGTGTTACGGACCTGACTTCTTTAAAGAAACGATAATTTCAACAAGGGATAAAAACATTAAGCATTTTTTTTGCGGTGGTAAGGACGGAGTAGCAGAAGATTTAAAAAGAGTTTGTGAGGAAAAATT
>JARYLX010000457.1 GCA_029907415.1 Melioribacter sp. | reverse complement strand
AGAACAAAGAATGTGGCTAAATAATTGGACTTACCCCATGAAGTAGCAAGCAAGTTTTTTGTAAAAAAAAGTTTTATTACGCTTATTTTTATGTCACCTAAAGAAAATAAAATTACATATATAATTATTGCTAATATAACACCCCACAAAATAATCATAATAATAAAATTCTTAACTTCTCTTTCACTATTAAAAGTAATCAATGCATAATTAAACATTAAGAATCCAATAAAATAATTTTTCCACCATGATAAAGCTAATGAAGGGTCAAGAGAGATTAAGGATATAATTAATGACCAGATTAAAAATAGAACATACGAAATATTTATATAGCTGAATTCTCTCAAATGGGAAATATCAAAAAAAAATATATGTATAAAAAATAAAACTATAATAACAGGTATTAATAAATTTGTTATTCCTATGGGTTCTTTTTGACCTAAAACGTCAATTGATCCCAGAAGTATTGAAAAAATAAATATATATATAAAAAAAGAGGGT
>JARYLX010000456.1 GCA_029907415.1 Melioribacter sp. | reverse complement strand
AAACTCTTGTGGCCAATTTCATCGATGAAAAGGTTTATCCACCTGTGAATGTGAACATACAGAGGCTGGAGAATGACCTAATTTTCTATAAAGAGTACGTAAACAGGCTGACCTGGCAGCCGAATGAATTAAATAAAATAATGGTGCTACAATACTTCATATACGTAAAGCCAAAGGGCTCAAGCAATGATGATTATCGGCTCCTGGCCAGAGTATTTTTCGACACTTTCCAGTACGACCACCGCAACCTGAAAAAAGATGACCTATATACTTACCGGATCACGTCTTTCAACATTCAAGGTAAAGAAAGCAGCTATGTCGAGATAAGTAACTAGTATTAGCAGTCCCTGGTGAATGAAGTTAATAAAAAGTTTATAATTAAAAAGATAGAGAATAGCGGGGAAAACTCTGAGGGGAGTGAAAGATGTTTTTTCCCAAAATTATTAAATTTTTCCGGCGGAACTTGGAGGCCGCCCTGGTTTTAATGTTGGGACTTTTATCGCC
>JARYLX010000455.1 GCA_029907415.1 Melioribacter sp. | reverse complement strand
ACTTAATAATAAGACACAAAGCTGCAAAGCTAGTTAGAGATTTCTTTAATGATAATGGATTTTTAGAAATAGAAACTCCAGTTTTAACAAAGAGTACACCAGAAGGAGCAAGAGACTATCTAGTTCCAAGTAGAAATTTTAAGGGAATGTTCTATGCATTACCACAATCACCACAAATATTTAAACAACTTCTTATGATATCAGGTATGGATAGATATTTCCAAATTGTAAAGTGTTTTAGAGATGAAGACTTAAGAGCAAACAGACAGCCTGAGTTTACGCAAATAGACGTTGAAATGTCATTTGTTGATGTAGATGATGTCATTTCAATAAATGAAAAGTTTATTCAAAAGCTATTTAAAGAATTAAAGGGAATAGATATTGAAACACCATTTATAAGAATGCCTTATAAAGAGGCTATGGAAAGATATGGTTCTGATAAACCAGATATAAGATTTGGATTAGAGTTAAAGGATTTAACAGATGTAGTTAAAGACTGCGAATTTAAAGTATTCAAAGATACAGTTGCT
>JARYLX010000454.1 GCA_029907415.1 Melioribacter sp. | reverse complement strand
GTTCTTATAGTTGAAGTATCGGATGGTACATTGACGACAACATCAACAAGAACAATAAAGGTAAGTGATACAGTAACAGGAGTAGAAGAAGAAGCAGGGATACCAAATGATTTCATGTTAATGCAGAATTATCCAAATCCATTTAACCCAGTAACGACAATAAAATTTGCGCTTCCAAAGGAATCGCATGTTAAGTTGTCAGTATATAACATACTTGGACAGGAAGTAGCAACGTTGGTAAATGGGTTAATGAATGCAGGATACCATAGAGTTAATTTTGATGCTACAGGATTGAATACAGGAATGTATATATACAAGATACAGGCAGAAGGATTTGTGATGATGAAGAAGATGATGTATGTGAAGTAGGAGTTTAGAAGATAGAAGAAGAATTAAAAAGCCCCTTTGAAGAAAGGGGCTTTTTTTTTGAGTTTAATTTGGCTAATAAAGAAAAAACGCAAATGCGCAAAGTGTGCAAGGAAGGACGCAAAGAGAAAATCTGTGAAAATCTTGTCTTATCAGTGTCATCA
>JARYLX010000453.1 GCA_029907415.1 Melioribacter sp. | reverse complement strand
ATAGACATTTTTCGACAATATTCGTGGAAAATTTTAGTAGATTTATGCTCAAAAAAAAGGAATTTTTATATAAAGGTAGAAAAATGAGATTATATCATCATAACTAGCCGCTGATTTGATGTAATAAACAGCAAAATAGCGCTAACCTCAAGGTAGGCTTCAGCCGGCAAAGCGAAACCTTGACATTGATGCGGCCGGAGCCAGTATAATTTAGTAAACGATGGTTGCCAGAAAATAACATTTTTATGGAGGTGCAGTATAGCTTAATATTTTTGAAAAAATGTCTTGACAACGGGGTGCACTACACTAATCCCTCTGTCAGAAGTGGAGATAGCAGTTATTTAACTCCAGTCTATCTCAACATGATCAACTATTTCACCATTTTTTATTTCCTTATCAGCCCTGTTAAGTCGTTCCCTTTCAAAAGGTGTCAACTTGGTAAAATCACTATCCCATGCCAGTACCATTCTCTTAATAAATTCAAATGCCAATTGCTGCTCCTGCTCCGGCAACATATCAATCATATCCAC
>JARYLX010000452.1 GCA_029907415.1 Melioribacter sp. | reverse complement strand
CTTGGAATTAGTTGTTTATCATTTTGCATAAAGTATAATATTAAATTATAACATTCATAAAAAAATATAATAAAATGTTATTCAATTCACAATATTTTATAATAATATTTATTTCTTCATTGATTCTTTCTTTCAATCTGCAGATATCTGCGATAATCTATATTAAAAATTATTTCTCGCTGATTTCGCGGATTTACGCTGATTTATTCCGCGAACATCTGCGACTATCTGCGTGAAAATCATTTGTCATTCTGAGGAGTCCCACCGTAAGGTGGACGACGAAGAATCTAAAAAACATATCCTACTTTTTCTGTCATTCTGAGTCCGCCACTAGGCGGACGAAGAATCTAAAAAAATTCATTCTTGTTCTTTGAGATTCTTCATTCCACTTCGCTTCATTCAGAATGACACTTACGCTTTCCCTATCATTCTGAGGAATCTCACCGTAAGGTGGACGACGAAGAATCTAAAAAACCATTCTGTTCATCAGAGGATTATTTCTTATCTGTAATATTTCTTCATCAATAAATAATTCAAACTATCTTGTGTGAAAATT
>JARYLX010000451.1 GCA_029907415.1 Melioribacter sp. | reverse complement strand
GTTTTTGTCAAATTAATTGCAAAAAGCATGACCGAGCCGTCAGTCAATTGAACACATTACGATTTATAGAAAACAAATGATTATGGGAATCCATTCCTTTGGAATAAGAAAAAATATAATTAAAGCAACAGGAGAGCGAAGGCACACTTTTTTTAAATAACAAAATAAAATCGCAAATTTTTATTTTATTCAATAATATTTAGCGAGGTTTTTATTGCTTTATCTTGCATTGAAGATGCAAGTTAAAGCTTTCAATAAAAACCGTCAGCAAAAAATAAAAATAAAATTTTGCGATATTTTGTTAAGAAAAAGTGTGCCTGAGCGAACACAGAGAGTACATTGGGAATTAGGAACTTTAAAAAATTAGGAACTTTAAAAAATTAGGAATTAGGAATTAGGAATTATAAAAATTAGGAATTATTTTTCAAAAGAGTTCATAGTTTTCATCTAATACGTTTATATGATAAACATTTTTTATTAAGTCTCTGACACTTATTTTTTCAATTGCAGCGAAAGCTTTTAATTCATCTGCAAAAGCAGAAAATCTGCGATGCTTATAAGCTTGCCACTCATCAAGATTCAAAGCGATATAGTAACCGTTATCATCGCCAATAACTTTATGACCGTTCTTTCTTGCTTCATTTGCGAGTATTCTAATTTTGCGTTTGAAATCT
>JARYLX010000450.1 GCA_029907415.1 Melioribacter sp. | reverse complement strand
GAATATGGTGAAACTCAAATTAAACTTTACTATAATGATTACAATACACATTTACCAGCAAAAGCTGATGGAATTGTAAAAATTTGTAAACCAATTTTTGAAGCAGGATACTTAGATGGAATAGGAATGCAAGAACATGATGATTTAAATTCACCAACTGCTTCTCAATGGATTTCTACATATAATAAATTTTATCCAATATGTAATGAAATGGCAATTACAGAACTTGATATAACCACTGGTTATGCAAATCCGTCTGCTTCAATTTTACAGAAACAAGCTAATCAATATGCTCAATTATTTAAATGCTTTGTTGAAAGAAGTTATTTCTCAGGCAGAGGCAAAATTATTAGTGTTTCTAAAGATGGATTAAACGACCAATATACTTTCAAGACTAATCAGTCGTCGTCTTTATGGGATAGTAAAAATAAATGTAAGCCAGCATTTTATGCAGTGGTTTCAGTTGGAATAAATTACAATGCATTAGATTCACTCTTATCATTTGTCAATACATTAAAGGAAAGTGAATATACAACTGATTCATGGTTAAGATTAAGTACTGCCTTAACATATGCAAAAAATATTATGAGCAAAAATTATACAAATTCGGAATCAGCAGCTGATAGTTTATATAAAGCCAAGTTTGATTTAGAAAATGCAATTAAAAATTTGGTCCCAATATCTACAGATGTTATAGAAGAAGGTAACATAATTGAGAATTACCTTTTAAGCCAGAATTATCCCAATCCATTTAATCCATCAACGGTTATCAGTTATCAGTTACTAGAGAAAAATTTTGTAACATTAAAGGTATATGACATATTAGGCAGAGAAGTAGCAACTTTAGTAAATGAATACAAAGATGCAGGCAGTTACAAAGTA
>JARYLX010000044.1 GCA_029907415.1 Melioribacter sp. | reverse complement strand
AAGAATCTCGCTTTCAAGATTTCGAAAATAGGGCTCTCCCTTTTTTTCGAATATCTCTACAATTGTTGATTTTTCGTATTCTTCAATTTCCTGGTCAAGGTCGTAATAATCTAATCCAAGCACATTGGAGAGAATTGGTCCAATTGTGCTTTTTCCACTTGCCATAAATCCTGTTAAATAAATGCGCATACTTTTTACAAAAATTTATTGGCAAATATAAATAAACTTATCTTACCTTACATTAATTGAAATTAAAGACGAAAACCAATTCCAATTGAAAAAGTAATTCCATCGACATTCACTTTTGTAGTAAAATTTTGTGAATGTATATAATAAGTTCTGTTTTTGTATGTAAAAGAATTGCTTGAATATTTACTGTTCAATTCAATTTCAGGGTCACGGAATCTCATTTGAGTTCTTAAAAAAATAAAATCATAAATTAAATATTCCATCAAAACAGAAACTTGAATGCCGTAACCAATATTAGCTCCATTATTTATTGCTGAGATATTTTCGACCTGGCGAAGACTTTTACCAAAATAAAATCCAAATCCTCCTCCCATATAAAATTTGAATTTTTCAGTTGAAAACGGAAGAAAATAATATAGACTTAATTCTAAAGGAATTATTCTGTATCCATCATTGATGTCAATACTTATACTTCCAAGATTAAAATTTTTGTTGATAAAAGTTTTTTCCATTGCTTCTAACCATAAGCCGGTGTAAAGGGATTCAAAAATTTGAAAACGAATTTCTCCGGAAAAACTATAAATGTCTTCCAATTCATTATAAGTTGTTCTAACAATTAAATCAGAAGATTTGGGCTGTAAAAATAATTTTGAAGTGTTTGTGTAATTGTAGTTAATCGCAAAATCAAATTTCGAAATTATCTGTGAATAAATTAATGTAGATGATAAACAAAGTATTACTAAACTCTTAAGAAGCATAATTAAGTTAACAGCTGAAATTATTTTTCTTAAATGTAATTATTTTTTTATTGGAGAGAAATGGTAAAGAGAATAATAAAAAAGCCGTGAGTTTTTAGTCACGGCTTTGAATTTTGGGGTTAAAATTTTATCGATAAAACAAATGTCTGTTATCTACAATGTTAGCTTGTTTTTTAATTTCTTGTAGCCACAGATTAAGCAAATAAGCTTTTTTGTTCTGTGCGAGTTCTCTTCTTATTGCAAGTTTTTGGAGTTCATAAGTATTTGGGTCAAATTTTGTTCTGTATCTTACATTTATTAAATAAACTCCCATATTTCCTTTTACTGGCTGAGACCATTTATTTAATTCACCTTTTAGAGCGTAATCTGCAAATGCATATTCAATACCAAGATTTGGAATTGAGCCTGCTGATGTAAATTCAGCTGTAGAATCAATACGAGCTTTATCCCAGACAGTTAAGGCTAATTGTTTATCGCCATTATCACCCAATTTTGCTCGAATTTGTTTTGCTACAGAGAGAGCTTTTTCAAATCTTTTTTCCTGAAGTACTTTTGCTCTTACAAGATTTTTGACTTCATCAAAGTTTTTAAATCCGGCTTTTGTAACATCAGAGATTTTTACTACTACATAACCTGCAGGTACTTTGAACACATCACTTACTTCACCAAGTCCATTTTCGAATGCCCATTTAACTAGAGCTTTATTTACCCCCAAGCCTGGAATTGCAATTGCATCTTCTGTAAACGGTGGGGTTTCAATTACATCGTACTTCATCATTTTTGCTTCTGATTCAAAACCATTTTCTTTTGCTACATATGCAAAATCTGATGCATCCTGATAAAGTTTATCTAATGTTGAACCTGAGATTTGAATTTTGTTCACAATTTTTTCGAGTACAAAATCTTCGTTTAGTTTGCCAGTAACTTTTATTATATGATAACCGTAAACAGTTTTAACAGGTTTTTGAATTACTCCAATATTTCCTTTGAAGCAGGCTTCTTCAAATTCTTTAACCATCTGACCTTTTGTAAACCATCCCAAATCGCCACCATTTGAAGCAGAGCCGGGGTCATTCGATTTTGATTTTGCAACAGTAGCAAAATCAGCTCCTTTTATTAATTCATTATAAATTTGATTTGCTTTATCAAGATCTTCTTTGTCATTTCCTGTTGAACGAACTAAAATATGTGAAGCTCGAACAGCTTCGTTTTTGGATTTTACTCTGTCAATTAATTTATAAACTACATATCCTTCATAAGTAGCAATTGGTCCAATTACATCGCCTTTATTGGATTTAAGAAGAATATCTCTAGCTTCAACAGGAAGAGCGGTAATTGAAATTGTATCTCTTCTATAAGGCTGGTCAGAATAAATCTGGACATATGACTTAAATGAAGCAGTATCGCTTTTAATTTTTGCGACAATTGCTTCGAGATTATTTTTTATTCCGATTGAATCACTCTTTGACGGCAGGCGACGGAAAAGAACATATTTAAGTTTTCTAGAAGGTTCTATTTTATAATCTTCCTTGTGAGCATTATAATATTTTTTTAATTCGTCTTCAGAAATTTTAATTTCATTTTCTGGAATTGTATTGACATTTACAAGAACATAATCTGCTCGCATTTTGATGTTTTGTCTGATAAAATGTTCTTTTACTTCTTCATCACCGACTACGACCGAAGCAAATAAATATTCCTGAAGCTTTTGTTGCTGCAGTTGTTCTCTAATTAAATCTTCATAATAGAGAACAATTTGTTTATTTCTGGGGTCTCTAAGAGCTTGTTCATAAAGTTGTCTATTAAAAACACCAGCAGAATCTGTAAATTGACGCCTTAATTCTTCCGGGGGATTAGGACCAAGTAAAGCTTCTCTTACTTCATCATCTGTAACAACAATTCCAAATTCTTTAATTTTTTTCTGAAGTAATTTTTGAGTAACAATTGCATCCCAGACTTGGTCTCTAAAGAAATCCATTTGACTTTCGTCAATTTGCTGGCCTGTCATTCTTTCCTGATTTTCTTTAGCTCTTTCGACCATATTGGAGAAATCCTGATAAGAAATCTCCTCTCCCTCAATAGAACCAACATTCTGAGAACGCTGTCCTAAAAATTCCAGAACTCTTGAATCTGAAATAACCATGAAAAGAACAAATAAACCACCAACGAGTAGAATGAACCACGGAGCTAAACTCCTCATTCTGGCCATCATCGCCATATAAATCAACCTCCGTTTAAAGAAAACATTAAATTTTAGGAAGTTAATTTAGATACACTGCTTATTAAATGCAATTAAGAGTAAACTTTATTTTCATTTATGGGGGAAATAATATGCATCTTTCTATTGAACTATAAACATAGATTTTATTTGCGTATAAAATTTTAGCCTCCTAATTTGGCATACAAAATTTTTAGGTTTTACAGCATGCCTACATTTTTTAATTCCTGGCTGCCTTTCATTTATCTATATGTCGGAGGCGGAATTTTTTTTGTGGCGGGTTTAATATTAATCCGCAAAACAAAAGCACTTGATATGAGATTGAAACGACACCGCTTCTGGTGGAAAGTATTAATATTTGGATATTTTTACTTCATGGCACTTCATGCATTTCTAATAATTGCTGCACTTTACTTGTGAGATTAATATGGCACAATTAAATAATATTGGTACACAACTCGACTGGATAGTTCTTGTTATCTACATGATAACAATGCTTTTATTCGGTTCTTATTTTGCAAAATATAATAAAGACACAAATGATTTTTTCTTTGGTGGTAGAAGATTCAGCTGGTGGCTTATTGCTATGTCTATTGTTGCAACAGGCATTAGCAGTCATAGTTTTGTGAAATATTCTGCTATGGGATTTAAATATGGTTTTTCATCTTCGATGTCATATATAAATGACTGGTTCTTTGTTCCTTTCTTTATGTTTGGTTGGTTACCAATCATAGTTTATTCAAAAATACGTTCTATTCCTGAGTATTTTGAAAGGAGATTTTCTCCTTCGGCCAGATTTCTTGTTACCATTCTTCAATTGTTATATTTAATCGGTTATGTTGGAATAGGATTTCTTACAATGGGGAAAGCAATCCTTCCACTTATGCCTGAAAGTTTTACAATCTTTGGTGTTCAAGTTCATGTCACTTTAATGGGCTTAATCTGGGTTACTGCACTAATTACTGGAATTTATATAACTTTTGGTGGGCAAACAGCCGTCATCTTTACTGATTTAGTTCAAGGCACAATTTTGCTCGCAGCTGGATTATTGGTATTCTTTCTGGGCATATCGTATGTAGGCGGTTGGTCTTCGTTCTGGCATTTGCTTCCCACAAGCTGGAAACTTCCTTTTGCAGGGTTCAATTCACCTGCTGAATTTAATTCTGTAGGAACATTCTGGGAAGATGCTATTGCAGGTTCAGTTGGATTTCTGTTTATGAATATGGGACTAATAATGAGATTTATGGCAACAAAAAATGTTCATGAAGGAAGGAAAGCAGCAGCTGTAAATATTCTTTTTATGCTTCCAATTTCTGCTATTGTAGTTGGCGGCGGTGGATGGGTAGCAAAAGCAATTTCTGTTATGAACCCTGAAATTATTCCTCCTGATGTAAATCCAGATTCAATTTTTATTGTAGTTGCGAATATACTTACCGGTCCAGGAGTATTTGGTTTTGTGGTAGCAGCTATTGCGGCCGCTTTGATGTCAACAGTAAGTACTCTTGTTAATGCTGCCTCTGCAATCTATGTTAATGATGTAGATAGACCAATTAGAATATGGCTTAAAAAGTTAAGCAGAAGTGAACGACTTCAGGAAAAAAAAGCAATGCTAATTGCAAGAATTTCTACAATTGGAATTACACTGCTTGGAGTATTGGCTGTTTATGCATTCGCATCATATCCAACTGTTTATCAAGCTCATGCATTCTTTCATGCAACATTAACGCCTCCATTAATGGTTGCAATTTTCTTTGGTGCATTCTGGAAAAAATTTACACCTGCTGGACTGATAACAACTGTTATAGGCGGAATTTCATTAATGCTTTTGGGAAATAGATTTCCTTATGAGTTAATTAGACCTATTGCACACGGAACACCTTATGACCCCGTACATCCATACACTTATATGAGTGCTCTTTATAATCTAATTGTTTGTGTCTCTCTTGCTGTACTTGCCACAATTTTTCAGCGACAATTAAGAAAACTTTCAGATGTAATAATTAATTCTAAAAGACATTTTATAATGTATCCTGTAATAGCATTTACGGCAATTGTCTTTATAATTGATATTTTGGTTGCTGTTTTAAGACTGGAAACTTTTTCACTTGGATTTTTAATGACATCAACTATAATTGCATCGTTCTTTGTTGCTCTTATTTCAACTCATTATGTTAAATATAACGCAGAAAGGCAAACAGAAGGTCTTACAATCTGGTCTATTCATAAAGCTAAAGAATATTTCAAAGGAAGAAAATTAAATGAACGCGAAGGTGAAGTTGTAAAAGTTCACTGGAAGTTAGTTAAAGATGACAATGATGATATATTGAATTTTTCAAAAAGAGATATGCATAAAATGGCTGCAGAACCCGGTGACCTTGTTTATCTTTCTGATGCACGTAAATATCTGGGAGGTTTAAAATCCGTTCACTCAATTTATGGAGAACCTCATAATGAAGATGGGATTGTTTATATTAGAAAGAGACATTTAGAACACGGTCTGTTTGTTGAAGGTAAGCTACTTGTTGCAGAGAAAGAAATGTAGGGGATAGATTTGTTTATGAGTAGTCGAGTTGTTGAAATATTTTATGATGAAAAACTTGTTAAAAAGATAAAAATAAATTGCCCTTTATGTTTCAATTAGCAGAACTGGAAAGTTCAAGAGCTGAAAAAGTTGGAATGGAAGTAGGAATTTTAGATAATGAATAAAAGAAAAAATGGCACTAAAACAAGTAAATTTGGCTCTCCAGGAAGAATAAATCATGACTCGACAATGTTTTATTCAAGCAAACTTTACGAAGGAGTGCCTAAAGAAGAAAATGTAAAATATGTAGAATCTCCAATATCTAATGATAATTTGGATAAGATATTTTGTAAATCAAGTGTGTGTATGAAAGAATTACCTGATAATAGCATTCATTTAATGATTACATCCCCGCCCTATAATGTGGGTAAAGAATATGATGAAAATCTCACTTTAGATGAGTATAGGGAATTTCTTAAAAAAGTTTGGGAAGAAGTAAGAAGAGTACTTGTTCCTGGAGGACGAGCATGTATCAACATTGCTAATTTAGGACGAAAACCTTACATACCACTTCATGCTTTTATAATTGAAGACATGTTAAGTTTAGGTTTTTTAATGAGAGGGGAAGTTATCTGGAATAAAGCTTCGAGTGGTAGCCCATCTACAGCATGGGGAAGTTGGCTTTCAGCCAAAAATCCTACTTTAAGAGATATACATGAATATATTTTAATTTTTTCGAAAGGTAGTTTTTCAAGAGAAAATTTTGGCAGGGAAAGTACTATTTCAAAAGAAGAATTTCTTGAATTTACTAAAAGCGTGTGGACTTTTTCAGCTGAACCTGCTACTAAAATTGGTCATCCTGCACCTTTTCCTGTAGAGTTGCCTTATCGACTTATACAGCTTTATACTTTCAAAGATGAAGTGGTATTAGACCCATTCATGGGAAGTGGACAAACAGCTATCGCAGCTATTAAATCGTTCAGACATTTTATTGGTTATGAAATAAATAAGAATTATGTGAAGTTATCAGAAAAAAGAATTAAAGAATTTTTATTGAATTTTGATGTTCCTGAGTTATTTAATTCATCATACCAGATGAAAATAGTTTAGATTATTAGCCGAAAAATTTTTAATAACCAAATTTCTCTTTTAATTTTTTTTCTACAATTGGCGGAACAAATTCTGACACATTGCCATGAAACTGAGCAAGGTTTCTAACAATTGTGGAATTTAAGTAAGTGTATTTATCATGCGGCATCAATAAAATTGTGGTAATATCTCCAGCTAATTTTCTGTTCATTAATGCCATTTGAAATTCATATTCAAAATCGCTTACTGCTCTTAATCCTCTTATTATCCCAATTGCCCCCACTTGTTTTGCATGGTCAACTACAAGTCCATCGAAAGAATCAACAATAACATTCTTAAAATCTTTCAGGCTTTCTTTCAGCATTTCTAATCTTTCTTCGACTGTAAACAACGCTGTTTTCATTGGATTGCGAGCTACAGTTACAACAACCTCGTCAAAAAGTTCACTCGCTCTTTTTACGATATCTATGTGACCATTAGTTACTGGATCAAATGTTCCCGGATAAATTACTTTTGCCATAATAATCTCTCTAAATGTTTGAAAAATTTTTATTATGATTTATTTATGAATAAGTAAATTAAACTGTCTCCAATTTTTTTGAAAGGTTCGCATTGAAAGTTCTCAATATCTTTTTCTTTGGTCTGGATAGACCTTTCAACTAATAAAATTCCATTTTCACTTAAAAAGTTTCGTTCGAGTAAATTCTGAACTACAGAGTGAATGTCGTCTTTAAAGAATGGAGGGTCTGCTAAAATTAAATTGTATCTTTCATGATTTTTCATTTTCGAAAATCTTAATGCTTCAGTTTTGAATATCTTGCATTTATTTTTCGCATCAAGGGAAGAAATATTTTCTTTCAAAACTTTGACAACAAAAAAATCTTTTTCAACAAAATGAACTTCTTCTGCACCTCGACTCAAAGCTTCTAATCCGAGCGAACCTGAACCCGCGTAAATATCACATACTTTTATTCCCTCAAAGTCTATTTGATTATTCAAGTAGTTAAATAAAGATTCTTTGACTTTATCTGTTGTAGGACGCACAAGTTTTGAGTTGGGAAATTTTATTGTTCGTCCTTTATATATTCCAGATATTATTCTCATATAACTCTTAATGCCATTCCAGCTGCAGCTGTGAATGAGTTGAATTGTGATGTATAAAAAGGATTTTTCTTTAAGGATTCCTCAATTTTCAATCTCTCAAAAGGATTAATTTTTTTTAATTTCTGGTTAAACTTTTCTTCCAGTTTTAAAATTGCTTCGTCAGTAATACTTTGTCCACAAATTATTATTTGATTTGCAGAATCGTATGTAATACCATATTTCGAAAGTTGTGAAAATATTTCATCAATACTATTCGGTATTTTCAATGTATCAATTACTTTGAAGTAAAATGGAAATTTATTTTCTATTGCAGCAAATGAAGAATAATTTTGGTCAATATAAAAGCTGAATGTAATATTTTCTTCGGTTGTATTTTCTAATAAATGCAAGAAAGCAGTTGAAGAAAGATGAGCATTGTCAATGTATTTTAACTGGAGGTTGTTTGATTTGCAAAATTTATTTATTGCATTTACGATTTTTTTATTTAGTGAAAAAACAATAGCATATTCTTCCCGGCGAATAGATGTTTTATTTACTTCAATATGTTGTATGAGATATTCATTGCTATCTAAGTATGGAAACAAAACTGAAAATTCCCACTTGAAATGCTCAATTAAATCTTTTCTGGTTAGAATTGGGTCGAATGGAATTTCAAAAATAATAAAGAACTCATCTGGCAGTGAGAATGAAACATATTTTGAAACAGGATTTTTTTTTGAAATGACTTTATTGAAAGATTCTTGGAGATTTGTAAAGAGCCTCGATTCATTATCAGAATTTAAGCCCTTCATAAAAGAAGGGCTTAAATTTTCTTTGAAAATTATCTGGTCTACATTTTCCAGATAAAATGAATTTTGTTTATAGCTTACCTCTACAAGTTGAAATTTGGTTTCAGTTAAATTTATGCCAATATGATTTTCAAACACATTGACTCAAACAATTTTATTCCCATGATGCAGTATTTTTCAGAGCATCGCTTCTAAGGTCGCCTATTGTTCCATAACCATCAGGACATTGAATAAAATATCTTTGTCCAATTGTTTTAATTGAATCAATCTTAATTATTCTGCCGCGTCTATCAATTATTGTATCTGCACTAACTGAGGTATCTACCATAACTATATAAGGTTTACCTGATTTTGGTGAGTGTGTAATAGAATCCCACACTAAATTGCCATCAGATAATTTAACAAATGGGTTTGTTGATTTACCTGTTACTGTGTCGACTCCTTCTATAGCTTTTTTTACACTTGGGTCATTCTTTAGAAAATTAATCAGGTCATTAAGATTGTCTGTAAATTTTCCATACTTTGCTTCCCATAATTTTTCTGCTGCACGGAGATTAGACATTCTTAGTCTTGATTCTTGTTTGTAATATTTTTCTTTTTCGATAATTTCATTTGGATCTATGTATGCAACCTTAATTAATACATACACCAAAACAGCAATTATTACATATAAGATAGCGTGAATATACCATGGTTCTGACTTTGGGTTCATTATTTTTCCTCCAAAAAGATTTACTTAAATGTGATTCTGCTTTTTATTTTATCTAATTTTGATTTACCGATGCCTTTAATTTTCAGCAAATCATTTATGTTATTAAATGCTCCACTATTTTTTCTGTAGTTAATAATTTCAATAGCTGTTTTTTCACCAATTCCCGGTAAACTTATTAGCTCTGAAAAATTTGCCGAGTTAATATTTACTAACTTAAAAGTATCTTTTTTTTCTTTATTTATATTTTCTTTTAATTTTTCGTTGCTAAAATCTAAAAGTTCCCATTGATAATCAACTCCCAGATTTACATATTTTTCCGTAGAGTCATTTTGAGAAAGTTGATAGCCAAAAAAAAGACTATCGTCTTTTGAATAATTATATTCGAGAAAATTTTTATTTCTACTGTTTTTTAAAAAGTTTATTGCAGCACCAACAAAGAGCGCAATCAAAAGAAATAAAATTACTTTTGATTCTAATTCAGTAAAGCCAAATTTTCTTGATATTTTTTTGAAAAGGTCGATAGTTTACCTCGCCTATTCAAAGATTGGGAAAAAATTTATTCGCCCACTTTTATATTTGGCATTTTCTGAAGTTCTTTGAGCAATTCTCTTTCTTTTGCAGTTATATTTTTAGGAACATGAATATTAATTTTTACAAGTTGGTCCCCAGCACCATGGCTGTTGAGATGTTGAATTCCTTTTTCGCGCATCTTGAGATATTTTCCTGGTTGAGTTCCCGGTTCAATTTTTAATTTTGCTTTTCCTGTTAAAGTTGGAACTTCAACTTCAGTGCCTAATACAGCTTCTGGAAAGCTTATGAATAATTCATAAATTACATTGTCTCCATCTCTTGTAAAATATTGATGAGGAAGTTCCTGGAACACAACGATTATATCACCAGCTGGTCCACCATTTTTGCCTGCATTGCCTTCACCTCTTAAAGTCATATAACTGCCGTCGTGAACTCCTGCAGGCACATTGATTTTGATAGTAGTTTCACCATAAACTCTTCCATCACCTGAACAAGTTGGGCAGGGTTCTGAAATTACTTTACCAGTTCCACCACAATTTTTACATGTAGTGATATTTACAAACTGTCCAAAGATAGACCTCGATACTTGTCTGATTTCACCTGTCCCATTGCACATTGTACAGGTTTTATAACCAGAAGAAGCTCGAGCTCCAGTTCCACCACATGTATCACATTTTATATATTTTTTAATTTTGACTTTCTTTGTAGTCCCTGTTGCAATTTCTTCGAGTGTAAGTTTAAGAGTTATTTTAAGATCAGAACCAGGAGTTCCTGTAGTTTTCTTTTGTGTTCTCTGAGATGTAGAAGTTCCAAAGAAGTCATCGAAAATTGAAGAGCCTCCGAAAGCACTTCCAAAAATATCGGAGAAGTGACTGAATATATCATTTACATTTTCAAAGCCATGGAAATCTTCTCCACCACGTAATCCACTATGTCCATATTTGTCGTATTTAGCTCTTTTTTCTGCATTGCTAAGAACTTCGTATGCTTCGGCAGCTTCTTTAAATTTTTCTTCTGCTTCTTTATTACCGGGATTTCTATCCGGATGATACTGCATTGCAAGTCTTCTATAAGCCTTTCTTATTTCTTCTTCTGTTGCATCTCTGCTAACACCTAAGACTTCGTAATAATCTCTTTTAGCCATAATTTCTATCCTTGATTATTGTTTTGTGAACCGGAATTATTTTCTTCTGATGATGTATCTGAACTTACAATAACCTTTGCATGACGAATAACTTTATCCTGATAAATATAACCATGTTCTAAAATTTCAATAACAGTATGAGGCGGAACACCTTCGGCTGGTTTTTGCATTAAAGCTTCATGAAGTTCAACATTAAAAGGTTGACCAATAGCATCAATTTTCTTTATACCATGAGAGTTAAGAATTTTTGTGAATTTATCATAAATAAGTTCCAGTCCTTTTTTTAATGATTCAAAATTGTTATCGCCATTAATATGATTTAGAGATCTTTCAAGGTCATCATAAACTGTAAGAATACTTTTTATAAAAGGCTCAGCAGCATATTTAATTAAATTGAGCTGGTCGTTTTCGGTTCTTCTTTTATAATTTTCAAATTCTGCTGCTTTTCTTAAAAATGCATCTTTTAATTCACTGTTATTTTTTTCGAGTTCAGAAATTTTTTCTTCTAATTCTTGGATTTGTTTTTCAAGTAAATCAAATTGAAGTGAAGAATCTTCTGTTTGGTTTAGATTTTCTTTGGCTTCAATTTCTTTTTGCTCATTCTCTTTCTGTTCGTTCGATAATTCAGCTTGATTGTTTTGTTCTTGAAGTGTTTTATCTTCCATAGTCTTTTTCTTTTTCCTCATATTATCTTTGTTTAGTTAATTCTTCTGAAAGCTGTTGTGCAACATAAACAACTGCAGCAATAATTTTTGAATAATCCATTCTTTTAGGACCCATAATTCCTACAGTCCCCTGCAAATCGCCTATCTTGTACTCTTTTGTAATCATACTATAATCAGAAAACTTTTCATCTTTGTTTTCTTCTCCAATTGTGACAAGAACTTCATCGTTTTTTGCAGAAGGCTTTTTGTCGAGTATATGAATTATAATATCTTTATTTTCAATTAATTCAATTATGCTCTGGAATTGTTCATGGTCTGCGAATTCAGGTTGTTTGAGAATATTTTTAGCACCTGAGACAACAACTTTGTCGCTTGGAATATCTGTAAAAATTCTGTCAACAGAATCAAGAAAAACTCTAATAATGGGTCTATAAATTTCTTTGTCGAAATCTTTAATTCTTTCGCCAATCGTATTTCTAATTTCAAAAAATTTTAAGCCAGATAGTTTTTCGTTCAAAAGATGTTGAACTACAGCTAACTGGTCCTCTTTGACTTCAGCATCAATTTCAAGTGTGATGGTTCTTATTAATCCTGACTTTACAGTAACAACAACAAGAATTCTCGTAGAAGAAAGCTGGACAATCTGAATTTTTTCAAGAACTGCTTGTTCAAATTTTGGATAAGTTACCATTGCAAGCTGATTTGTTAAATCACTCAAAATGTTTGTTGTTATTTTAAGCAGTTCTTCTGTTTCGCTTGAAGCCTGACTTAAATTAATATCTATAAGATGTTTGGCTTGTGAATCAAGTTTTGGCGGATCCATTAATGAATCCACATAGACACGGTAACCTTTGTCTGTAGGCACTCTTCCTGCTGAAGTGTGAGGGTGGTCTAAATACCCTAACTCCTCTAAATCTGCCATAATATTTCTAATTGAAGCAGGAGATAAACCAATATTATATTTCTTCGAAATATTTCTTGAGCCTACAGGACTTGCTGTCAAAATAAACTGGTGTATTACAAATCTAAGTATTGCTTTTTCCCTATCTTTTAATTGATAATCCTGCATACACTTATCCATCCTAATCGTGGCTTCAAAAATATCAAAATTTTGACAATTTTTCAGATTAGATGATTAACTCTTCAATGCGTCGCATAAGACAATTTTATTTGACTTAAAGTTTCAAGTTAACGCAAATTGTTTTTCGCTTATCGCAAAAAAATTTAATGGGGTTAAACTGAACAATAAAATTTTATCATTTTAAAAGGGGGTTAACTTATAATTCGGGATTAATATTCTTATATTTGCTGTAAAAAATTTAGAGGATTTAGTGGGAATTAGTTATAAAGATGCCGGTGTAAACATACAGGCAGGTGAAAATACTGTAGATAGAATTAAGTTACTTGCTAAATCTACATTTAATCAAAATGTTTTGCACGGCATAGGCCATTTTGGAGCTTTTTATAAAATTGATTTGAAAAAGTGGAATAATCCAGTTCTTGTTTCGAGTGTTGATGGTGTAGGAACGAAAATTAAAATTGCTATGATGATGAATAAACACGATACGATTGGGCAGGATTTAGTCAACCACTGTGTTAATGATATTGCAGTTTGTGGAGCAGAGCCTCAATATTTTATGGATTATATTGCATTTGGGAAATTAATCCCTGAAAAAGCCGAACAAATTATTAAAGGATTTTCAATTGCCTGTAAAGAAAATAATGTTGCTTTAATTGGTGGCGAAACAGCAGAAATGCCAGGCATCTATGCCGAAGATGAATACGATGTGGCGGGAACTATTGTTGGTTTTGTTGAACAGGATAAAATTATTGACGGCAGAAATGTTCAAAAAGAGGATGTATTAATTGGTTTTCCTTCAAATGGATTACATACAAATGGATATTCACTTGCAAGAAAAGTCTTGCTTGATAAATTCAAATTAAATGATTTCATAGATGAACTTAATAATACACTTGGCCAAGAATTATTAAAAATTCACAAATCTTATCTTCAATTGATAAATTTATTGAAAGAAAATTTTTCTATAAAAGCATTCTCACATATTACAGGTGGTGGAATAGTAGGCAATACTAAAAGAGTTCTTCCAGAAAATTTGAAAATGAAAATTGATTGGCACTCATGGGAAATTCCGGTAATATTTCAATTGATTAAAAAAATTGGGGATATTGATGACGAAGAAATGAGAGAAGTATTCAATCTTGGAATAGGTTTAATAGCAATCGTAAATAAAAACGAAGTAGATAACGTATTGGAACTTAGCAAAAGTGTAAATGAAACAGGCATAGTGATTGGCGAAGTGTATTAAATATTTTCTCTTAGAAGTTGAATCAAAAATTCTATTAAATTGTTTTTGTTAAAAATTGTTAAATAACATTTACTCTAAATTATAAGAAAAATCATATGTTCATAGATACACACGCTCATCTGTTTTATCCTAATTT
>JARYLX010000449.1 GCA_029907415.1 Melioribacter sp. | reverse complement strand
ATAATTCTGTCGCCTGAAAGTATTCCGACTAATTCACTCGGTCCTCCTGTAATTGGTGAAACTACAACAACAGTATCTTTAATTATCTGAAACTCTATACCAATACCTTCAAAGTTTCCGCGAAATTCTTCTTCTGATACTTGTTGTTCTTGAGGCGAAATATAAACTGTATGCGGGTCAAGATTACTGAACATTCCTTCAATAGCATCTTCAACAAGTTTTTCTCTTTTAAGTGTATCAATGTAAAAGCTCTCGGTATATCTTAAAACATTTTCTAATTTCTTGATTTGTAAATTTTGTCTGGTTGTCAAAAATCTATTAAGCTGCAAACCAATATAAATTCCAAGAAGTAATGTAATGATTACAGCTGGTGAATATTTCAATAAATTTTTTTTCATCTTATTTATTTTTCTGGCTTCATTTGTGGAAATAAAATTACATCACGAATTGATGGTTGATTCGTAAGCAGCATTACCAATCTATCAATTCCTATTCCTAAACCAGCAGTCGGGGGCATTCCATATTCAAGAGCTCTTAAAAAATCTTCATCTATCTGATGTGCCTCTTCATCGCCAGCTTCTCTCATCTTAGCCTGTTCTTCAAATCTCTTTCTCTGGTCAATTGGATCATTCAATTCGCTGAATGCATTGCAAATTTCTCTTCCAAGCACAAAACCTTCAAATCGTTCAACAAGACCTTCTTTACTTCGATGTTTTTTTGCAAGGGGGGAAAGTTCAATTGGATAATCCATAACAAAAGTTGGTTGAATTAGCTGCGGTTGAATTGTTACTTCAAATAGTTCATCAATTAATTTACCTTTGCTTTCACCACCTTTAATTTCAATTCCTCTTTGCTTAACAGCTTTTACTAATTCTTCATATGATGCAGTCAGAACATCAATACCTGTATAATTTTTTAATTCATCAACCATAGAAATTCTTTTCCAAGGAGGATTAAAATTTATATTATTGCCTTCAATTTCAAATTCTGTTTTTCCAAAAACATTTACACAAACAGCAGAAATCATCTTTTCAACAAAATCCATCATCCAGAAGTAATCTTTATATGCAACATATAATTCAAGCATTGTAAAT
>JARYLX010000448.1 GCA_029907415.1 Melioribacter sp. | reverse complement strand
AGCCAAAACTGTTACTTATGATTTTGCAAGATTAATGAAAGGAGCTACAGAATTAAGCTGTTCTGATTTTGCAAGAGAAATTGTTAAAAATATGTAATTAAGTTAAGAGCAGGAATAAATTAAAATCTCAAACCCTGCTCTTTATTTTTTCAAACCTAAAAAATTATTATTCATCTCTTTTTTATTTCAGCGGCATTTTCTTCCCGAATAATTCTCATTATTGGTTCTAGATTTTTACTTTTAATAAAATTTTAAAATTTGCTAATGGATTTTAGTAAAATACTTAGATATAATGCTGGTATAAGTTTTGAGTAGGTAATCGGCTTTTTTTGTAATTTTGTTAATAATAAAAGGAAAGTTTTTATGGCAGAAGAAAAATTAAAATTAGAAGATTTACTGGGTAACGTTCAAAGAAATGAAGAGTATGACAGAATTGATTTTGTAGCAATTATTGGGGGTGGTGTAATGGGACAGGGAATTGCTCATACAATTTCTGCGGCTGGTTTAGATGTTGTGATAATTGAAAAGGATGAGGAAACAATTGAAAAATCAAGAGAAAGTCTTAAAGCATCAATGGAAAGGGAAATTGCCCGCTGGGCAATGACTCAGAGTGAAATGAAATCAATTCTTTCAAGAATTAAATGGACTACAGACAGAAATGATATTCCTGAATGTGACCTTGTTATTGAAGCTGTTGATGAGAATTATGAATTAAAACAAAAAATATTTAAGGAATTAGATGCTATAGCAAAACCACAAACAATTTTTATCTCAAATACTTCCACTCTAAGCCTTACTAAAATTGCTGAAGTAACAAATCGAAGAGATAAGATAATCGGGATGCACTTTTTAAATCCTGTACCAAAAGTTCCACTTGTTGAACTTGTTCGTGCATTGGATACCTCTGATAAGACAGTTGAAATAATTAAAAAATTTGCAGCTCGAATTGGTAAAACCCCGGTTGAAGTTTATGAATATCCAGGATTTGTTACAACCCGAGCAATTGTACCTTTATTAAATGAAGCAATGCATATTTTACTTGAAGGTATTGCATCAGCTAAAGATATTGATACGGCAATGAAGCTTGGTTATAATTTCCCTATGGGTCCTCTTGAAATGGCTGAT
>JARYLX010000447.1 GCA_029907415.1 Melioribacter sp. | reverse complement strand
AGCTTAATATTTTCTTCTACACATTTTGAAATAATTTTTCCAACAATGTGATGGGCTTTTCTAAATGGAACCTCTTTTTTTACTAAATAATCAACAAGGTCTGTGGCTAAAGATAAATCTCCAACTAATTCCTCATCAAATCTGTTTTTATTAAAATTTGTATGCGTGAGTAATTCTGACATTATCTTCAAACAATCTTTAGTAGTTTCTACAGCATTAAAAAGATGAAATTTATCTTCCTGCATATCTCGATTATAAGCAAGCGGAAGTGCTTTCATAATTGTCAATAAACCAATTAATGAGCCATAAACTCTTCCTGTTTTTCCGCGTATTAATTCTGCAAAGTCTGGATTTTTTTTCTGCGGCATTAGACTGCTGCCCGTTGCATATTCATCATCAAAAGATGCAAAAGAAAACTCCTGCGAACTCCATAAAATTAATTCTTCGCTCAATCTGCTCAAGTGCATCATTATTATTGAACAAGCAGAAATGAATTCAATTAAAGTATCTCTGTCGCTTACAGCATCAATACTGTTTTCAACTATTCCATCCATTTTCAAAAGTTTTGCAGAAAAATTTCTATCAATATTAATTGAAGTTCCTGCAAATGCAGCAGCCCCAAGCGGTGATTTGTTTACTCTTTTTAACAAATCATTAAGTCGTTCTTTATCTCTCTGGAACATTTCAATATATGCCAGCAGATGATGTGCAAATAAAATTGGCTGAGCTCTTTGAAGATGAGTATAACCTGGAATAACAGTTGATTTATGTTCTTCTGCTAATTTTAATAATACTTTCTGTAGGGACAGAACAACTTTCACTAAATCAAGAATTTCTTTTCTCATGTATAATCTTTCGTCGAGAGCAATCTGGTCATTGCGGCTTCTCGCAGTGTGAAGCCGCTTCCCAGTTTCACCGATTTTCTCAACAAGTCTTTCTTCAATCGCAGAATGAATATCTTCTTTTTTCCAATCCAGCTTTAGCTTGCCGTTAATAATTTCTTTTCTTATTTCATCAAGTGCATTTATGATTTTCTTTTCATCGGTCTTAGAAATAATTTTTTGCTTTGAAAGCATTTTAACATGAGCTATGCTTCCATCAATATCTTCATTGAATAATTTTCCATCAATATCAATTG
>JARYLX010000446.1 GCA_029907415.1 Melioribacter sp. | reverse complement strand
TCGAAATTCAAAAAAATAAAGTAAAAGATTATATAAAAACTACTGGCGTAATTCCTGACGGTGTAAATTATATCGAAAAAAATAACCTAATTATAAAATAACTAGGAGAAGTTAAAATGAAAACAAAAAATAATTCAATCGTAAAAGCAGCAGATTTTTCTGCTGCTCAATTTTCAACAACTGATGTAATAAATCAAATTGAACAAATACAAGATTTAATGAAAGCTGCAATGAAAGAAAATGAACATTATGGAAAAATTCCCGGTTGTGGTGATAAACTTGTTTTATTAAAGCCTGGTGCTGAAAAATTAGCCTTTATGTTCCGTTTAGCTCCTACTTATGAAATTAAAATTCGAGAACTTGAAAAAGGTCATCGAGAATATGAAGTCATAACAACTTTAACGCATATTGCATCGCAAAAAGTAATTTCTCAAGGTGTTGGTATTTGCTCTACTATGGAAAGTAAATTTCGTTATAGATACATTGATTCTCAGTTAAAACCATCAAAATTAGAAGCAGAAAAATTGAAAAAAGAAGGCAAAGGCAAATGGAGAAAATCAGGAAATGATTGGATTTGGCAAGAAAGAATAGAAAATCAAGATATTAGTGATAATTATAACACTGTTTTGAAGATGGCAAAAAAAAGAAGTTTAGTTGATGCAATCTTAACCGCAACTGCAGCAAGTGATATATTCACGCAAGATTTAGAAGATTTTGTAAATGAAGAAGAACAAACGGAAATAAAATTTGATCTTAATGCAAAATCAATATCAAATCCAATTGAGCGAAACTACACAGAAGAAATAAATTCTATAAATACACTTGAAGAACTCAAAGACTATTATTTATCACTAACAGAAAAAGAACAAAAAAATCTAATGCCGCTGCTCAAAAACAGGAAACAAGAAATACTCTCGATGTAATAAAGTCATTAAAAAAGTCCGCTTTTATGCGGACTTTTTTTTATAAAAAAACTGTCCCCGAAATGTCCCCGAATTTACATTTTTTTTAACCAATTAAGTGCAAAAATTCCTCAAAAACGCTCAATTTTTGCAATATTTTAATCAATAAATCTGCCTTACAAGCAGGGGGTCGTAGGTTCGAATCCTTCAGCGCCCACTCCATAAAGCCTTGTAATTAAATAAGTTAC
>JARYLX010000445.1 GCA_029907415.1 Melioribacter sp. | reverse complement strand
CTTTCCATGCACGTTCTAATGCAGAAAAGGAAACAACTTCAACATCATTTCCATCTGGATAAGTAGCAGGATGAAGATTACTCACATAATCATATTTATCAGAGTTATCAATATAATATTTAATAACCGCATCAATTATATGTGGGTCAATCAATGGACAATCTGAAGGAATTTTTACTACTGCATCTGCATTATAAATCTTACCTGCTTGATAATGCCTGTCCAGCAAGTCTGTTAAATCTCCTCTAAAACAATTTAAATTATTTTCCAGACACAATAATTCAATCTGGTCATCTTCTGAATTTGATGAAGTTGCAATAACAAGTTCTCCAATAAATTTAGATTGTTTTACTCTTTCAACCATTCTGAGCAAAAGTGGCTTTCCGAGAACAGGCAACATAACTTTGCCCGGAAGTCGTGTAGAAGATATTCTTGCTTGAATTACAGTTACAATTTTCATTTTATATTTTTTTGTTTGATATTTTCGCTAACTATATATCAAAAATATCAAACTGCCTTAAGTTCATACTGCTCATGAATATCTTCAAGAGAGTAATCTCGAGATTCTAAAAGATGAATTCCTATTCTTGCAATTCTTTCAGCTGAGGTTCCGTTATTTTGAATTGGCATTAATTCTTTCAATTCATTAATATCAAAAGAGGAATAAACCTCTTTCCCTAAAGCAAGTCCAATATATACAACAGAAGAATATCGAGTAATCAAAACATCACAGTTCGCTATCATATGATTTGTATTTCCATTTTGAAATATTAGAGCTCCTGGAGCATACTTATTTATTTCCCGAACAGCTCTTTCATATTTTTCATTTGGATGCAGCTTAAATATTAATTGACGGCCATTAGCAATTTCCACACACTTTTTAATAAACTTTTTCCTGTTTTCGTATTTAAATGTTTCGCGCATATCAGATGTAGCAACAAGTACATAATTTTTATAAGGAAAATCATTATTCAAATATTGTTTGGCATTATCAAAATTTGGAATGCCTGTTACAATAATTTTTTCAGGTTCTGCTCCTTTTTTGATAAATAACTTTTTGTATCCTTCCGAAGCTACACAAAATATATCGTATAAATTTGACATTCCCATTGCAGAAGTACTTGCTATCCATCTAGGAAAGTTAAAATACTTTACCAAGTAAAAACCAATATTCTCCGGGTCAGTCATCCCTTCCTGAACAA
>JARYLX010000444.1 GCA_029907415.1 Melioribacter sp. | reverse complement strand
CTCTTTAGCATTTGGATCCCATGATGTTACTTTAACAAGTTCTTTTTCTTGTTTATCAAAATTACCATTGACATAATCTTTAATTCCTCGTACTGTATTTGACAGACAATCAAAAATATCTTTTGCAAGAAATACTGGCCATAAAGCAACTCTTCCTGTTTTTTTAACTATTTCTTCAGCTGCTTTTTTGGCTACTCCTTTAACTCCATTTTCTATTGTTACAGCATCATTTAAACTATTTTTTAATGCTTTTAGTGATGCATCTGTTAATGATTCATCTTGATTAACCGGACGCCATACTTCATAACATCCAGCAACTACTGTGTTAGAAATATATTCTTCTAAAATTGCACCGCCAACCCAAAGTGCTACTACAGAAAATGTAATTGGTTCTAATGATTTAAATGAAGTTCCCAATGCAGATTTAACAATTAAATCAAAACTTCTTACTTCTTTAGGTCCAAGTGGTTGAATTAGTAATATTATTTCATCTTTCTTATTATCATAAACTAAAGAATCAACTGGAATATATTGAACAGAATCTGTACCTATTTTTTTCGAAAACATTCCATCGAAGTATACTCCCTGATTGGTTTTTAATATTATGAAAAATTTATCGCTTGGATAATTGTTATTATTCCAGTAAGTGATTGTAAATCTGTTTGGCGGTCCCACTCTAACTTGTTTTCTTCCAGTTATTGCAACTGAAATTGATGATACATTTGCTACATTTCCGGAACTTAGAATTATGTCGCCAGTTAGTGTGATTGGATTATCTCTATTTCCAATTGTTATTTTTTTGTTAGCAAGGTCTCTCTGTATGTTAATTGGATTTGAGATTTTTTTCCAAGTTTCACCATTGTCTGTTGTAATGTAAGCATCAAGAGTATTTGGGTCCTGGCCATTTAGTATTTCATCTTCATAATACAAATCAAGTGAATAGGAATTTAATTTTTTATTACCTTGAATATTCCAGTATCTTTTAATTGATGAAGTCATTTTAGGATAAACTAAATTGCATGTTGTTACGATTAATGAATCTGAGGTCCCTCTGTCATGGACATAAGGTGTTACTTTCATAAATGGTTGAGTATCTACAGTGCCAGAAAAATAAATGTAATAACGATTTGTAATTTTACCATTATTTATGAAATAATGATTATAATAATGTAATTCGACTAAAGTGATGGATGATAAATAAGTTTTTAATTCAAAAATATTAAATAAATTGTTATTGACGATATATTTA
>JARYLX010000443.1 GCA_029907415.1 Melioribacter sp. | reverse complement strand
TAGGATTAATAGCGTTAAAAAATACAAATCACTGGATGCGTGCTGCTACTTATGGCTGGAAAGCTGCAAATGAAGGATTTTTATTTATATGCTGGACAAATACAATTCCGAATATGCCTCCATGGGGTGGAATAGAACCTAAAACAGGGAATAATCCAATCGTTTTTGCTTTACCATGTTCAAATGGTAATATTGTTCTTGATATGGCTTTATCGCAGTATTCTTATGGTAAACTTGCCACATTTATATATGAAGGAAAGAAATTACCTGTTATTGGCGGTTATGATGAGAATGGTAATTTAACAGATGACCCTGAAGCAATTTATAAAACACAAAGACCTTTACCAATTGGATTTTGGAAAGGTTCTGGTTTATCACTTCTATTAGATTTATTTGCAACAGTTTTAGCTGGAGGAAATTCAACAGCAGACTTAAGCAAGTTTGATGATGATTATGGGATGTCACAAATTTTTATTGCAATTAATCCTAATGTTTTTACTTCTCAGAAAGAAATTGATTTAATAGCAGAAAAAATTATTACTTTTTATAAAAGCTCAAAAAGATTAGAAGGAGAACAAATTTTATATCCTGGAGAAAGAACATTAATAACCAGAAATGAAAATTTTAAAAATGGAATTCTAATTGAAGAAAAAATTTGGGAAGCAGTAATTAGTTTAAAAATGAATTAGTAGATTTATATTATAATTTTACTTCGCTACACTTTTGGCTTACATATATATTGAGTTTTTCATTTCAGCAATATTATAAAAAGATTTTTATATTTCTTAACAAAGAATAAATCTTTTCAATGGAAAATCTAATCGGTATTCTTATTGATAATTATAGAATTGTATCTATCCTTGGTAAAGGGGGGATGGGTATAGTTTATAAGGCTTACGATACTAAGCTCGATAGATATGTTGCAATAAAAATGTTAAATGTAGACACTTATGACCACGCGAGATTTATAGAAAGATTCAAAAGAGAAGCAAAAAACCAGGCAAAATTATCTCATCCAAATATTGTTACAGTTTATGGATTTATAGAATATGAAGATTTACTCGGTATTGTAATGGAATATGTAGAGGGAGAGAGTCTTGAGAAAGTTCTTCAGCGGCAGGGCAGATTTAATCTTTATGATGTAATGTATATATTAAAACAAATTTTGCTTGGTCTTGGTTATGCCCACTCAAAAGGATTTGTGCATCGCGATATTAAACCTTCCAATATTATATTGAACAGAGAAGGCATAGCCAAAATAATGGACTTTGGAATTTCTAAATCAATGTTCGATGATAAAGATTTTA
>JARYLX010000442.1 GCA_029907415.1 Melioribacter sp. | reverse complement strand
ATTCTGAGCATGCAATAACATTGCCTGGCGGATTATAATGATGGCATGTCCTGCATCCCCCTGATATATCTGCCATTTCAGCATGAGCTAAATGAGAAAAAACAACAGGATCATAAACATCAGTTTCTTTTATTTTATTAATTATAAGAACTTTTGGACCTTCTTCTGGTTTCTGGTCAATTCGAATCATACTTTCACGGGGACAAGCTTTAAGACAGGGATTTTCTTTAGTCGGAATATCACATGAATGACATGTCGAGCAATTCAAAGATTGCTGTGAATGGCTTTTGCTAATTTTTGTCTGTGCATTGATTGATATTGAACCAATCAATAAAATTATTAATAACCTTTTCATTATGCACCTCTAACAGAAAATTTAGTTTGAGGTGAAACATACTGGGGAGTGCTTACAATTGGGAAAATCATAACAAAAGCTCTGAACAATAACACTTCGAGTGCAATGAACCCGAGTGTTACAGCAATTTCGCCAATTGATGGGAAATATGATTGAAATTGATATGGAGGAGTATAAGCCACAATAAAATTATTTATTCGATTTAGTAAAACACCAAAGATGACCAATAAAGAACCAATAAATAATCCAAGTGGAGTTTTAGTCAACTTAGGTGATAAGAAAATACGCAATGGCACAATTATTCCGATAACGACTTCAATAGCAAAAAGTACACTTACTGTATTTATTTCGTTCAAGTAAACAAATGTTTTTCTTATAACCATATCACCAATCTTAAATGAAAGATAAATTCCGAGCATTGGAGCAATCATACTTCCAAGATTAGAAAGAATTTTCATTTCAGGTTTTAAGCCAAAGGCTTTAGATGTTATCAATGATTCAAAAATTACCATTGGAAATCCAACAGAAATTGCGGAAAGTAAAAACAGTAATGGAAGGATTGGTGTTTGCCATAATGGATGCATTTTAGGACCAGCAATTACCATTAATGTTCCTAATGATGATTGATGTAAACAGGAAAGAACTACGCCGGCAATTATAAAAATAAACATTACTTTGTTTAATGTTCTATCAAGCAATCTTAATAATTTATCTAATGGTTTATTAAGAGCACTTAAAAACCCCGGCAAATTTACTCTGCCAATAAATCTTTCTGTTACAATTGGATGAAATTCAATATAAAGAACAAATAAGTAAATCATAACACACATACCTACTTCAAAAAGAACAGAATTACCATTCCACATAATTAAAGGATGCCAGATGTAATAATATCTTCCAAGGTCAAGAGCTACACTAAGAGCCACAAAAGTATATCCTAGCATTGCAGTAAAAAGAGCCGGTCTGAC
>JARYLX010000441.1 GCA_029907415.1 Melioribacter sp. | reverse complement strand
CAAAGCTGGTTTTTTAAGAACTACAACGAACTGGAATTTAAATGGCAATTTAATCTCCCTCAAGATGCTATAGTTCATGAATTCTGTTACTGGGAAGGTGACTCAATTATTTATGCAAAGATGTTAGATAAATGGACAGCAGAATTATTATTTAGTGATGTAAGTGTACCTGTTCGTAATCCGGCTTTATTAGTTCAATCAACACCAAATAATGATGGACAGGTTGTTCATGAATTAAGATTATTTCCAATTAAAAGAAATGAAAAAAAGAAATTTAAGATTCAGTATTTGCTTCCGGGCAGACCAACTGGAGAGAATTTGCGAGTCTGGCTGCCAATGACACAATTGATTTCAAAAAATACACCGCCACCAGAAAAATTAAAAATTCTTTATGAATATGGAAACGAACCTTATGAACCTAAATTAATTGGTACTGATGTTTTATTATCTAAAAATCTGAATGATATTTCTTCATGGGAATTAGAAATACCTGTAAGTGAAAATCAATTTGTAGAAATGGAATTGCCATCGCCAATAAAAAAAGATGTATTCTTTTCAACATATACAAAAAACGGAGAACATTTTTATCACCTTGCTGTAAAGCCTCCTCAAATTCAAAAAATTTCTAAACCAAGAAAAGTTTTATTCGTAATTGATTTTAATCGATTTAATACAAATAATCTTGACGGTGATTTTTTACTTTCATATTTGAAAGAATCTTTGATGCAAGCATTAACGGAATCAGATTCTATTAATGTATTAATTGCTTATGATGAATATGTTTTAGGAAGTAATCAATGGGTTGCCTGCACAAAAGAAGGAATTGATAAATTATTTCAAAAAATTATGATGCGTTCTTTTCCGAGTTATAATAATTTGCTTCCTTTAATTTCGAAAGCAGCTGAGTTTATAAATTCTCAAAGTGATTTTTCTGAAGTTTTATTTATTACAAATATTAATACGATTAATTTATATGGAGATAGCAAAGAGCAATTTGCATATGAAGTTATTGATAAATTTAAAAAAGGGACTAAGATTCATTCCTTTGATTTAGATAATAAAAGTTATTTAATTTGGAATAATGGTTATTATGAAACTCCAATGCAATCATTTTATGGAATTATTACATATACAACATCAGGAAATTTGTTTTTCTTAAGATATAATTCATTAAAAGAAATGTTATTTGCATTTCTTTATGAAGATATAAGCCATTTTGAAAGTGTTGAAGTTCAAATGCGATATCAAGATGGATATGCGCACAGCAAACATTTTATTGCTCTTCACGAAGGTTATTATCCAATCAATACTCCAATTATGCAAATTGGAAAATT
>JARYLX010000440.1 GCA_029907415.1 Melioribacter sp. | reverse complement strand
TTCTTTCACTAAAATTTCTCAAACTCTTATTTACCGGAGTGTATTCATAACTAACGCCAACTTCCGGTGCCGGTAATGAAATACCGCTCCAAAATCTTCCTTTAGCTGCTGAAATATTTTCCCGTGCAGATATTATTCTCGGATTATTCTTCAGTCCAATTTCTATTGCTTCATCTAAAGTTAATTCCTTATTCATTCCTTGCTGACCATTTAGAATGCTCACCGAAAAAATTAGAATGAACAAAGCAAATAATTGCCTCATACTAACTCCAATAATTTTTTAAAAAACGATTATTCGCCTTTGGCGAAGATGTAATTATCCCACAGCGGAATAATTAGTAAGTGGAAAAAGAGAAAAGATTAAATCAGAAATGTTCTGTTAAAAAGGTAAACTTCAGTTGTTTTTTGTGGTGTGTAGAATTGTTCAGAATCTAATATTGAAAATGCTTTTGTTGATTGTTTCGTTTCATCAATGCAATGGTAGCAAATTGATTTATCAACCTGCAGCTTATAAATATCTTGTGAAGAATCTTTGGTAACTTTGGCTGTAGCTGTCTTTACAATTTCACAATAATCGTGTGAACCGTGATTATCCCCATCATAGTTAAGCAAACCAGCTTCGGAATGAAGAAATGTAAAAACAATCACTGAAAGAATGATTGCTGCAATAATTTTTGTTGCTTTATTTATGTAATGTATCAGCATACTATTCTGCATATTCTTTACAATGCTTCGACGCTTCATTTACAATTTTATTTATATGCTCATCATCTAAAGAATAATAAACCATTTTGCCTTCTTTTCTATGACTAACAAGTCTGTTATTTTTTAACAACCTTAATTGATGAGAGATAGCTGAAACAGAAACTCCGGTTAAAGCAGCAATATCACAAACACACAATTCATCTTCAGCAAGAGAAAGTAAGATTTTTAATCTTGTAAAATCACTAAGATTCTTAAAAGTTTCGGAAAGTTCAGTTATCAAAGAATCATCCGGCATTCGTTTCTTAACAGACTTTACTTTCTTTTCGTCAATAAAATCGATTTCACAAACTGGTGTTATTGTATCTTTTTTCATAGCTCAAATATAACAAACATTTGAGCAAATGTGCAAATAATATAATCTCATCAAAATAATTTATTTTATACTCATACTAGCTCAAGTATTAAAATCTGGTCACTCAGTATTTCTTTTTCGCCGCCAACTGTGCTTGATTAAATTATCTAAGTAAAAAAGGTTGTATGTTTTATTTTAAATTGTTCAACTTGTAAAAATTATTAAAGCACAATTGGCTTAGGTTTGGTATAATCAATATTGTTAAAATGTGGTCGTGCTGTCGCACCACCACTTGGGGAAAAGTTTTTATTCGTTT
>JARYLX010000043.1 GCA_029907415.1 Melioribacter sp. | reverse complement strand
TAATTCTCTTATAAGTTCCTCAGATTTAGATTCAGTAATTACAATTCCCAATATTGCATTTAATTCGTCAACTGTGCCATATGCTTTTATTCGTTGATTATCTTTCCAAACTTTTTCGCCGCCAAGCAGCGAAGTTTTACCACCATCTCCCTGTTTAGTATAGATTTTCATCTTTCAAACGGCAGAGCTACTATTTTTAAATTTATTTTTTTCTGATTCAACAGACATTCAAAATTTTGTTTATCCAATATTTTTTTTCTTATGACAGCTAAACCTATTTTTTTATTTAACAGTTCAGAATTTACAACACTTGTAACTATTCCAGCATCTTCACCTTCTAAATCTGTTATTTCACCAGGTAAAATATTTTCATCTTCTTCAAAAATAACTCCGCATAATTTTCTTTGAACTTTATCATAAGTTTCAAGTCGAGCAACCACTTCCTGACCAATGTAACAACCTTTTGTAAAACTTATTTCATTTAATAAATTTATTTCATGTGGATTAAAATTTAGATTGATTTCAGATTCATCAGGAATGCCCATTTCAACTCTAAAAACCTGATATGCATCTTCTCCTACAAAATTCAAGTCAAATATACTTTTATTGTCAAGCACATAATCGATGAAATTTTCTAAATACTTTTTCTCTAAAAGAATTTTATAAATATCCAATCCATTTATTTCTTTATGTAAAAACAAATCGAACTTCAAATTATCATTTGATATACTTATAATTTTATTCTCATTTAATGACTGAATCAGTTCATTCATTGAATTAGATGGTTCGTTTAAAATCATAGTTAAATATGATTCTGATTGAGGGCCAATAATTTCAGCTAAGACATATGATGATGAAGCATCTACAGTTTCAATTTCCTCTGTAATTATGTATTTATTAATCCAATTAATTAATTTCTTTGTACTATCATGAAATACAATTAGAAGAAAATAATCATTCATATTTAATAAATTAGTTCTATTAATTAATCTTCCCTTTTCATTTAAGAAAAGAGTAGTTCTTTTCTCAAATGCCTGCATATTTTTCAAATCATTAGTAGAAATTCTGTGCAGAAAATCCAGTGTGTCTTTTCCTTTCAGTTGAACAATAACAGGATTAAATATTCTAATCCCTACTCCATATCTAAGTGAATTGTATTCTTCCTTAAAATTGTTTATTACTTTTATTAAAGAATTATCACAGACACAATTTTTGAATTTACTTTTTAATATTTCAGTTACATTTAACACAGAATATTCCTCCTGATACATAAATCCTCTCAGATTTATTTTTGATGAATTGAATAATGATAAAATATCAGTTATTTAGTTTTAGTAAAATTGATCGAACAATATCAAAATTAATATTTTCTAAACCAACGAGGATTTTTATCTGTAATGTACAATTGCCTTTTTTCACTCCAGTAAAAAGGAATCGAATCCCGAACTCGAATACGCATTGAATCTTCAATAAATCTATATTCATAATAATCGGGATACTTATCATTATTAATATTTGCTAAAGTTCTCTTATGAACTATACCGGTATAAGTTTCGAGCAAATGTGGTGGTTTACGCCATCCATCAACAAGAAAGAAATTATATTTTCTATGACCTGAAATAATGCCATCTTCATAAAAAAGCTCAACATATTTTATATTTTTTGGTGTCCATGTTTTTATAGACATTTTGCTAAATCCACCGTGAATAGGAACTTCTGCTTCCCATATTTTTTCGAAATTATTCTCTTTGCACTCAAACAACGTTAAATAAAAAAAGGCAGTTCCTAATTTTGTGCTATCAAGTGTAACAAAACTTGATTCGTATCCCTGAACATTTTTTTTCTCAATAAATCTTTCTGATTCTTTTGAACGAGCTATTAAAGCAAGAATAAAATTAGCGCCATCATTAAAATAAATTACTGCACTCTTAGGAACGTCATAAATTGTAGAAGGTTCATTTTCCATTAAATAAGTTCCTGGAGGATAATTTTCCATAATATATTCTTTTAATGCTATTGTATCGCATGGAAATCTATTTTTAGTTTGTTCTTTTGCTACATCAATATTGTATTCTCTTATTTCTCTTTCCTTTCCAGTTGAAGTAGCTGCATCACCAGATTCTTTTTTACCTGATGTGCACGCAATAAACAAAAGAGGAAATAATAAAATTAAATTGTATTTATTCATTTATTCCTCTTTAGATTATCTTAAATCTTTGAAAACTCATCTATAAAATAAGTAGAACTTAGAATTCCTTTTTCAAAATTTTCTATGTGAAAATGTTCGTTTGGAGAATGAATATTATCTGTGTCCAAACCCAAACCAATTAAAACTGCAGGAGCTTTTAATTGATTCATAAAATCTACAACAATCGGTATTGAACCACCTTCACGAGTAAAAACAGTTTTTCTTCCAAATGCTTTTGATAGTGCTATTGATGCTGCTTTAACTGCTTTGCTGTTTAATGGTGTTAAAACTGGATATCCATAATGAAGCATTTTAACATCAATTTTTATACTCTTTGGGGCAAGACTTTTTAAATAACTTGAAAACTCTTTAAATATCTTTTGAGGATTTTGATTTGGTACCAATCTCATACTAATTTTTGCAGATGCTTTTGAAGGAAGAACCGTTTTAGCACCTTTTTCTGTAAAACCACCAACTATTCCATTACAATCGAGAGTTGGTCTAACCCAAAGTCTTTCCAAAGTAGAATAACCCTTTTCACCTTGAAGTTCTTTTACTCCAAGTTCTTTTGCAAATTTTTTATCAGAAAATTTGAGTCGTTTGAAATTTTCTTTTTCTTCCTGAGTTAATTTTAAAACATCCTTATAAAAATTTGGGATTGTAACTCTACCATTTTTATCATGAAGTTTAGAAATTATTTTTGCAAGTTCATTAATTGGATTTGCAACAGCACCTCCAAAACTGCCTGAATGTAAATCGGCTTTGGGACCTACAACTTCAACTTCAGTATATAAAAGTCCACGTAAACCATAAGTTATAGTAGGAATACCTTTATCATACATACCTGTATCAGAAATTAAAATTGCATCACACTTCAACATTTCTTTATTATTCTTGATGAATGAGTATAAACTTTCGCTACCAATTTCTTCTTCTCCTTCAATTACAAATTTAACATTTAATGGGAGAGAGCCAAAAGTTTTAAAATATGCTTCTACACTTTTTATATGAACAAAATGCTGTCCTTTATTATCATTGGCGCCACGAGCCCAGATTTTTCCATCATTTATTACAGGTTCAAAAGGTGGATTATTCCATAATTCGATTGGGTCTACTGGTTGAACATCATAATGACCATAAATTAATAATGTTGGTTTTCCTGGAGCTCCAAGCCATTCACCATAAACAATCGGATGTCTATTTGTTTGAAAAATTTCCACTCTTGACATTCCTGCTTCTTTTAATTTATTAGCTGTAAATTCTGCGCATCTGTTAATATCTTCTTTATGAGATTCAAGCGTACTTATGCTTGGGATTTTTAAATATTCGATTAATTCATTAAGATAATTATTGAAATTGGAATTTATATAATTTAGAACTGCATCCATAAAACCCCCTAAAATTTTATAAAATTAATTGAGTATTTTCTGTGTTCAAATTTACACTGCATTTAATCGGTATTCAAGTTAATAAGTAATCAAATTTCAAATTACAGAATAAAGTTGGTAAATTTAAGAAAGTAATTTTCGTTGCTCACTTAAATGATATTAATAAGATACATATTAAAAAATCATATTGCCCCATTTTTCTTTTCTGTATTTGTATTGATAGCAATATTTCTACTGCAGTTCCTTATGAAATTTGCAGATAGATTAGTTGGGAAAGGATTAAGTATTTGGATTATTATCAAATTAATTATCTATAATTTAGCGTGGATGGTAGTTCTTGTAATTCCAATGTCTGTACTTGTTGCTGTTTTAATGGCTTTCGGAAATATGTCGCAGAATAATGAGATTGCAATATTAAAAGCAACTGGAATTAGTTTATACAAAATGATGATACCGCCATTTATAGCAAGCATAATCCTTGCATTAATGCTAATATATTTTAATAATCACATTTATCCAGATGCAAATCATGCTGCAAGATTATTGATGGAAGATATATCAAGACAAAAGCCCACACTTTCACTTGTACCTGGAGTTTTTTCTCAAGATGTTCCAAACTATTCAATTCTTGCCCGCAAAGTTGATGCACACACAAATGAATTAGAATATCTGACTATTTATGATTATTCAGAATTGCCAAAAGTCAACATAGTAACTGCATCAAAAGGAAAAATTTATTTATCGAAGAATCAAAAAAAATTAATAATGGATTTAACAAACGGCGAAATTCATGAAACAGACAATACGAATTCAATAGAATACAGAAGATTAAGATTTCAGCGTCACAAAATTGCAATGCCTGCAGAACAATTTACATTCGAACAATCCACACCTGGCGGACCAAGAGGCGATAGAGAATTAGGTGCTAAAGAAATGCTTAGAATTGTTGACAGCTTAAATGTATTTCTTACTCAATATGAAAATGAACTGAACAAAAAAATATCTGATTTAATCAAAAAAAATGAATTGAATAAAAATTATGTTGAACCGAATTTTTATTCAAAATTTATCTTCATACGCGCACAGCAAAGAATTAAAGCCGATGAAAGTTCTATATTAAACACATTATATAGAATTGATTATTATAAAAAAGAAATTAATCGTTATTGGGTTGAAATCCACAAAAAATATTCATTGCCTTTTGCATGCCTGATTTTTGTTTTAATTGGAGCTCCACTTGGCACAATGACACGAAAAGGCGGATTTGGAATGGCAGCTGGAATAAGTTTGGTTTTCTTTTTAATCTACTGGGCATTTTTAATTGGAGGCGAAAAATTAGCTGACCGCGGACTTTTATCTCCATTCTGGGGAATGTGGAGTGCAAATATTCTTTTAGGAATTCTTGGAATTATTCTAACTATAAAAAGTGCAAGAGAAAAAGTTACATTAGATTTTAGTTTCATTAGAAAATATATTCCTGAATCATGGCTTAAACCAGAAGTAGAATATGAAAATAATTGACCGATATCTTGTAAAACAATTTCTACAATCAATATTTTTTGGTTTGATTGCTTTTACTTTACTTTTTGTTGTAATTGATATGATGGAAAAGCTTGGGGATTTTATTGACCAAAATGTTGACACAAATATGATTGTTCAATACTACATTGTATTTACCCCTGAAATTATTCGATTAATGACTCCAGTTGCAGTTCTCCTTGCAAGTCTTTTCACAGTTGGTAAGTTGTCCAATCAAAATGAATTAACTGCCATTAAAGCTGGTGGAATTAGTTTCTATCGTTTCATTATTCCATTTTTTATTACAGCTTTTGTCATCAGTCTTTTTTCTGTTTACTTTGGAGGATACATTGTTCCATTGGCAAATAAGCACAAAGTTTTTATCGAACAAACTCATTTGAAAAAAGGGATTGTATATTTTGGAAGCAACATTTATTTCCAGGATACAAAAACGAGAATAGTAACAATAAATATTTATGATTTAGCAAATGACCAGGCAAATCAGGTTAGCATTCAAGAATTTGATTCAAAAGACAAAACAAAACTAATTGAAAGAACTGATGCTTTTCGAATGAAATATGATACTGCAAAGGCATGCTGGATACTTTATAATGGAATTAAAAGAACATTTAACGATACAAGTGAAACAATAGAAAAATTTGTTGTCAAAGAATTTTATGGGTTAAACTTTTTGCCGGAAGATGTAATCAAGAAACAAAGGAAGCCGGAGGAACTATCACTACCTGAATTATCTGAATTAGCTAATGAACAAAAACGAACTGGAAACGACCCGACACAAATTCAAATTGAATATCAATCAAGAATTGCATATGCATTTTCAAGTGTAATTGTTGTTTTATTTGGCTTACCAATTTCAGCAGGAAGAAGAAAAGGCGGGCTTGCACTACATTTTGGAATTAATCTTTTGATAACATTTATTTATTTAGTTTTTATGAAAGTAAGTCAGGCATTCGGCAAAAATGGAATTTTAGACCCTTTCATAACTGCCTGGTTTTCAAATTTTATATTTTTGATTGCAGCTATTTTTAATATTAAAAGAGCTATGAAATAATCTATTATAATTTTTTATACCGAAACTGAATCAACTAACAAAGCAACATATTATTTAGATTTCAATTCAAACACACCATCCCAATTATCATCTGGAGGATTTGTTAAATAAAATTCACATCGGTTTATATAAACTTTTGAAGGATAATCTTTCAATTTTTCGTAAGAGCGTTTAAAATAATCTAATGCTGCTTCAAAACTTCGATGTTTATATAATTCTATCCCCTGAAAATAAAAATCCATGTTTTCAATGGCATCTTCTGCTTTTTTATCTCCTTTCTCACTAATTAATTCATAAATTGCTGTAGGTTTTGTTTTCCCTTTAACTCTTACGACATCAAGATAACGAACAAGAAATTTATCTTTCACCAATTCATAAGTTGATTCACTAATCATTATGCTTGTACCATATTCCTTATTTGCTCCTTCAAGTCTTGAAGCTAAATTAACATTATCCCCCAGAACAGTGTAATCAAATCTTTTTTCTCCTCCAATATTTCCAACAATAACTTCACCCGAATTAATCCCAATTCTAATATGAATAGAAGATTCAGTTTTGTTTGTCCATATTTCTCTTAATTGAGCAAGTCTTGTTTGCATCTGCAATGCAGTCAAACAAGCCTTATAAGCATGGTCATGCACTTCAACAGGAGCACCCCAGAAAGCCATAACAGCATCACCAAGATATTTATCAAGTGTTCCATCATTTGCAATAATTATTTCACTCATTTCATTCAAAAACTGATTAATAAAGCTGACAAGCTCTTCAGGCTGCTTATTTTCTGCAAATGTTGTAAAGTTTGCAATATCACTAAACAAAACTGTTAAGTTTTTCTTCTCACCTCCTAATTTTAATTTTTCCGGATTTGATATTAATTCATTAACTACTGCTTTACTAACATAATGACTAAACATTCCTTTAATTAAAACATTCTGCTGTCTTTCTTTTAGGAAATGATATGCAGTGCTTGAAAAATATCCAATTACAATTGCAAGCGAAGGACTCACAATTGCCATCACTAATTTTTTTTCAACAAAATAATAAATACTCAATAGATAAATTAAATAAATACTCAAGCCCACAACAATAACATTCAACAGCTCAATTAATAAACCAATATGCAATTTTACTTTTCTAAGAAATGATGTTAAAAGAAATGAGTAAAAAGTTAAGAAAACAATCATTAATAGTTCACCAAAATTTGATTGCTTATATAAAAAATCATCTCTTAAAATATTTTGAATTATATTCGCATGAAATTCAACACCATAAATTAAGTTATCTCCCTTTTGTTTCCCTTTTGCAAAAGAAACTGGAAGTATATCCCGGTCTTCCGGCATTGTTGAACCAATTAAAACAATTTTATTTTTTAACTTGCCTGAGTATAACCATCCACCATCTGGATTATCCCATGTATTTATATCTTCTCCTATGTCAATTTCATCAACAGTTTTAAATTCACTATCATCAAGCACATCAATTAATTTGATACGAGGAAATGTTCCACTTGGTCCATAAAAATTTACCAATACACTGTTCTTATCATATTGAGGAATTAATTTGTCTGAAAATTCAAAAAAGTTACCATGGCGTTTTGCTGTAAATGAATTTTGGAAACCAAAGTATTTATTTAAAACCGCGAAACCAAAACTTGGTATCAATTTATTTGATACATAAGATTTAACATAAGGTACATATCTTCTAAATACTCCATCATTATCAGCAGGCACCTGAACAATTCCTATTGAGCTATCAGCATTATAAAAGTAATTGCCATAATTTTCATTTAGGTTTGTTATAAAACTTTTATTTTCTTCGAAAAGTTTTTCCTGCTCGATATCAATCTTTCCTGCAAGAACAACTTTTTTTGACTTTCTAATTGCATCAATCATTAGTGAATCGTTTACAGGAGAAAATTGGTCGCTGCTTGTAAAATTAATATCAATTCCAATTGCTTTAACACCTGCGTTTGTAAGATTATTAATTACTTTAGCAAAAATAAATCTTGGCCAGGGCCAGCGATTATATGGAGGTGGAATTTGTTCATAAGCATCCTGTGTTATTTCAACAATTATTACATCAGAAGAATCACTTAAGTCAATTGGTCCTCGTTCTGAAAATCTTCTGTCAATTAATTTTAGTTCTAATTCTTTGAGTGGAGAAATTGGAAGCAGATAATCTTGTGTTATAACAATAGTAAAAACAGCAGCAAAAATAATTATTAAAATCTGCTTAAATATATCAGTTAAAATTCTTTTGCTGCTGTTCATAAAATTATAAAACATATCGTGTAGTTAAACCAATAATTGAATTAGTAGATTTTCCAGGAAATCTGAAAATTCTTGCCTGAAAAGCAAGATTAAGATTTCCAATTAAATTGTAATCAGCAATTAATTCTAATGCTTGTCTTTTGAAATCTCCAAAACTTGGACTTAGAGTAGCAGAAAAAATTAATTTATTTTCCATTAATTTATACTTTGCACCTGCTGTTAATGTAAAATATTTGAATTGAGAATTACCAATTTCTGTTGAGCTGTAGAATATTTGAAAAACAGAGTTCAAATTATTTTTCCAGTAACTATTAACTGAAAATGAAACTGAATTAAAATTAGCATCATAGTCTCTTAGACTTTTATCATCCCTTCGCTGAGTTGATATTGATAATGAAGTATTATGACGAACATATAATTTCAAGTCATAGGACATAAGAAATGTAAATCGATTTGTAATTTCATCAATAACATATTTATTGAATAAAGGATCTCTAATACTCAAACCATTATTATTTTTTTTGCGATAATATCCAACGCTGATATTCGGGAAATTTAATCTTGTAAATATTGATGCAGTAGCACTAAAGGTTTCGTAAGTTGTAGTAGCAATTTTTGTTTTTTGAAGATTGTCTTCTAATTTTTCATAACCAACTGAAAGAAAAAATCTGTTATCGAACATTCTAATCTGATCAGAAAAATTAAATCCTTTAATATCTGTTTGAATGAATGATTGTCCAAGTGAAAGATAATCATTACCTCTGTAAATGTATGAAGCTTTTAAGGAATTATTAAAGTAATTTATGTTTAATGCAGCCTCGCCTGCAAGTGAAGCTAATTTTTGAGGATTCAATGGACCAATATACTGGTTAACAGTAATAAATTTTCCAAGAATCTTTTTAATTGTTTTTATCTGGTCCGGGTCAATATCAAAAGCAGAGCCTTCACCAAATATTGAATCAATTTTCGCATCTGACAATGTCCCGGAGGATATATCTTTATTAAAAACACTGAATGCAGCCTGCGATGTAAACATTATATTTTGCTTATCAATTGCAAACATTAAATCAGTTCCAAAAACAGCATTTTCCTGTGGACGCGATGCAAATTCAACAGAATTTGGGTCATCTTTAGAATGTAAGTATGTAAATCCCAATTGAAAATTTTTACCGCTCCCGAATGATGGACGAACTACAAAAATATCTCTCTTATAAGTTCCAAATTGAACTCTGCCATATGGATAACCATATTTGCTTTCATTTATTTTAATAACATCAAAAGCAAGAGGAGCTTCTTCTCTTAGATAAGTTTGTAATAGTGTTCCTTCAATTTTTCTTTCTGTTTCTCCAAATGCAGTTTGAAGATTTATTTTTCCCAAGTTCAAAGCTCCATTAAATCCTCTTACTCTTTTGCCATTCATTATTAAATTTGGAAATTGAGGGTATGAATCACCAATTTGTAAATTCAATAAATCTTTGTGACGAATTGTCAATGTGTAACGATTATATGGTTGTAAATATTTTTTTTCTTCTGAAGTTACATACAACTGTCCACTAAACAGCCATTGGTCAGATGTTAACTTAGCTTCTGCACTAAAATTATTATACCAGGTTGATGCTGAACTGTAGTTCTCATTTCTTGATTCTGCTCGAAGATGACCATTGACATTCCATCTTTTTGAAATTTTCTCAGCTACTTCTTTTGTTGCAATCAGCACACTTCTTTTAGCAGTATAGTATAAATTCCCTTTATTATCATAAACCTCAATTTTTATTTCTGCGGAACCATATTTAATATCAGTGATATTTTCACCATTAATTACAATCAAATCTTCTGCAATCAACTTGTTTTGTGAAATATCAATATCATTTAAATAAACTTTTGTTTTTTCAACATCAATATTGGAAGGAGCTCTAATAAAAGAAACTGATATCAAAAAATTTTCTCGAGTTAGAACTTCTCCTTCTTCTGGACTAAGTATAATAATTTCTTTCCCCTTCTCTGTTTCACCTGCAATAGCTAATTGAAATGGAGAAATTCCCTGTTCTATTCCAGTTGGATAAGTTTCAGTAGTTCCATCTTTTAGATTAATTATAAAATAATATTCAAGTGTTGGCGGTTTTACTTCTTCAGCAGGAATTGTAACAGTTGCAGTAATTCCTGCTATCTGCATTTCTCTTTTTGTAAATTCATTTTTATCAAAAAATCGATAAGCAAATTCAATTGATGAAATGTTTTCCGCGGAAATTAAGTCAACAGAAATATTAATTGGATTATTGATTTTGGATTCACTGAGTTTGACATTCAGGATGTAATTACTTTCCTGTGCATAAATTAAACTAATAGTTAAATACATTATTATGAAAAACAAAAAATTTTTATTACTCATATTGACCCCTACTTGTTTTTAACTATTACTAAAGATTATTCTTCAGGTGCGTAATATTCGATTTCAACATTTCCTTGAGTGGTTCTAATAATCAACTTCTTGACATTTGTTTTCTTTGTCTCATTAGATTTGTTCTTGTCTTCATCCGTCTGTTGATGAAATTCGAAATTACCATCAGATGTTATAACAACTGTATTGCCTTCCGTTAAAGTTCCTTCTCCACCCTGCGGTCCTAAAAAATTAAGCAGAGCACTTCCTGAATCTAAAGACATTGTAAAAGTACTATCTTCACTATAATCAATAAATCCACTTGTACCTCTTATAGACGCAACAACTGTAGGGGTCGTAAATTTAAATTCTTCATCTTCAGCTTGTTTATTAACATCAAAACCAATAAGCCCTTTTTGAATGAAAGTATTTTTATTTAGTTTTCTTTCTTTTTTATCACCATAGATATGAAGAATAGAATTTTCACGTACACGCAATAAACCTGAACCATCAGTGAAATAAATTAATGCTAAAGATTTTGGACCTGTTTTAATTTCATTCCCATTATTCAGTATTAATCCAATAACAGCTTTTTCCCAATCTGTTTGTTGAGCTGATTTCCTATAATCAACAACCTTATGAACTTTTTTAACCAATGCTACTGGATTGTCCGGTGGGTTAGGATTTTTCTCTTGGATATTTGTTTTATCAAATGAAAAATTTATTATCACAGGAAATAATAAAAATAATGATAAAAGTTTTATTCTCATTTTACCCTCCTAAAATTTATCTGCCGCTAAACTGAATATTAATTATGTCATTAACATTTTGTTCAAGATAATTCAGTATTCTAACAAAATCAGAAAAAACTAAAATATTTCCATTCTCATCTGTAAATTGAATTTGTTCGGCACTAATCTCACCATTTTTTAATTTCATTATAAAAGCATCATCTAATTTCCCTGTTAAAAAATCAGCAAGCCGAATTAAATCTGGATTAATTACTTTCTCGGTACTCTGCCTTCCAATTCTAATTTTAACAGGATTACTCATTAACTCATCATAACCACCAGGACGATGAACAACAGCTTTAACAGCTATTACAATAACAGTATCGGTAAGTAGTTCACGTTCTAAATATTTTGTTAAATCAATATTTGTTACTTTCCCCACATCTTTGTTGTTAACAAGTAGATTTCCTGAACTCAGTGCTTGTTCATAAGACTCATTTGGCTTTAAATAATTTGCAAGCACTTTATAACTTGTTACTCCCAAAACATCATTCCATGATATTACTATTGAACCAACATCATTTATTACATCGTTTTCAAGAGGAGAAGTAATGCGTGGAGGTGTTGGATTCAAAAATACTAATTGGTCTTCATCACTATCCAATTGTCTACCTTGTTTATCATAAAGGATAAATTTGAATTGAAATATACCGCTGGGTTTACCTTTTTCTGTGAGTTCTCTTGTTAAATCAGAATTATAAGAACTTGTTTCAATTTTAATATCATTTACTGACCCAATTTCATCATTGTAAAAACTTCTTGCAACAAATGGTTTAGTTCTAAATCTGCCAACTTCTTGGAAACCTGTTCTTTGGTCTTTCAACCACAAAAATATTCCTTCTACTATTACCTCCATTCCAGGCGGGTTAATAATTATCTGAACCATTCTTGGTTGATTTTCAAGATTCTGTTCAACAGCAAAAGCTGCAAAATCAATTGTAGATAAATCACCAAAAATATTCAAATCAATCGTTGCATTCTGAGCTATAATGCTATTTACATTTAAAATAAAAATTAATAAAAATGTAAAAAGTATATTGCAAATGCGCATGGTTCCTCCCTTAATTTTTTTTGAAAGTCCAGAACGAGAATGGAATTGTGTCAACAAAAACTAATTATTTATTTGGATTTACTCAAGAATATTTTGTTAATTAAATATTAACTACGCAATAATTGAGTGCAATTAATCACAAATTAGTTATAATCTTAACGCAGATTGATTATTTGGTTACTAAAAAGTCTTGGTAAGATTTTGTTATTTGAATTTAGATTTAAGACGAATCATTAAATTAAGATAAGATGAAATTCATTATATTAAAAGTTCATTCACTACTTTGCAGACGAACACAGAGGCGTACTTTATTTAATTTTACTGTAGTCCGAATAATTTAAATAGTCGAGACAGCCTTAAGCTTTCTTAATAAATTTTGAAACCTGCAAAAGTTCAGTTAATTTATATCAGCAAAAGTAAGGATGCTTTCGTTACTTTATTTCATCAATATCATCTTCTTACTAATATTTACATTCTTTCCAATTAATCTGTAAATGTAAATTCCTGAATGTAAATTACTTCCATTGAATGTAAGCTTTTGTGTGCCTGCGTTTATTTCGTCATCAAATAATGTTGCCACTTCCTGCCCGAGTATGTCATATACTTTCAATTTGTATCTTCCTTTTTCTGGGACCGCAAATTCAATTGTCGTTACTGGATTAAATGGGTTTGGGTAGTTTTGAAGAAGATAAAATTCAGGCACTTCCGGCGTTGACTGTACTGAAGTGATTTCATAAAAACCAACTTTATAAAGTCCTTCAGAAGTAGCCACCAGTATTTCATTATCTGACCACTGGGTGATGCCCCAAATGCCACCAATTACTCCCGGCACTCCCTGCCAAGACTTATTATAGTAGCGATATAATGTATACTTATCTCCCGGTTGCCAGTAAAATCCAACAAAAGTTCCTAAATTTTTGCTTGTATATCCTGCTCTCCCCCAATAATTATCTATTTCATCAATCCTTTCCCAAGAGTTTCCTTTATCGTAAGACACATATAGGCCCCTATTCGGAGAAGCATATACTTCACCATCATTACCTGCAACAACAAGAGGAACCTCAAGATTGGTGGTTGGCAAGTTTGGAAAATTATTTACGAATTCCCATGTATTTCCATTGTCCGTAGATCTTATTAGACCTTTGGCAGACCGCGGGATCCAACTTTGTTGACCTGCAAAAATCGTTCCATCCTTAGTTATGGTCATTGACCAGACATAAGGAAAAACAAATTCTGGCCCTGCAGCAACAGACCAACTGTTTCCATTGTCTGTGGAACGATAAATTGCATCAACACCGCCTGCAAAAATTGTTTTATTTGTGGAAACCAACAAAGCCATAACTGCATGCTCTTTATCAAATGGAGGAAGAGGTATTTGTTGCCAACTCAAACCATGATCTTTGGAACGATACAAACCATCGTCTGTGCCCGCAAGAACATATCCAGAATCAACAAAAGCAAAGGCAAATATATCACTGTATGGGTCCCACCCACCATACCTACCATCGGGAGTCCAGGTCTGGCCACCATCTGTTGAGATTCGTATTCGAGGGTATGGAGATGTAATTCCTCCTCCGATATAAATTATTTTATTTTTACAAGGCATAAGGGTAAGAAATATATAATTAGCTATTCTTGTAACTATGAACTAAAACAAGAATATATTGTATATTCAGAAAATGGTAATCAGAATTTAGAGAATGAAATTGTAGTAATTAAAGATTA
>JARYLX010000439.1 GCA_029907415.1 Melioribacter sp. | reverse complement strand
ACTAAATTCCGGTCCATATGAATCATACCAACCGTCTGTTACTTCGTAATATTTTTTTTCATCAACAGAATAAATATAAATTTTTGTAAAAGCTCTATCTTCTGGTTTTGCATAAGCAATCCACCTGCTATCTGGAGACCATGCAAAACTTGTAATTTCCCATACATCTGATTTGTCAACAAGTGTTACTTTCTTTGTTTCAATATCAACAAAGAATAATCTTTGTAATCTATCATTCCATAAAATTTTCTTACTATCTGGCGACCACCTGATTTCATACTTATAATTATTGCTGTTGAATGTAAGCTGAATAGTTTCACCTTTGCCATCTTGAGGTATAATATAAATTTCATCTTCACCAGTTTTATCAGATATGAATGCAATCCATTTCCCATCAGGAGACCATTTTGAATTTCTTTCATGAATTCCTGAAGTATTTGTTAAATTTCTTGTAGCACCATTTTTTGCAGGAACAGTAAATATTTCTCCTCTTGCGCCAAATAATGCACGTTTGCCATCAGGTGAGATTTCATAATTTGTAACATTTTTACTTACATCAATTAATCCGCCTCTTCCAGAATCAAAATCTTCATTTAAATAAATCGTTACCTTTTCTGCTTTCTGAGTTTTCAAATCGAATTTATAAATGTAACCTCCATTTTCAAATACAATAGCATTATCACCAAGCGAAGGAAATTTAATATCATATTGGGTAAAGTTTGTTAATTTTTTTGTTTCTTTTGTTTTGACATTATATGAATACAAATTAAATCTGTTATCTCTATCAGAAATAAAATAAATTAAGTCACCCTTCCACATTGGTATAATATCTTGAGCGGGATTATTGGTGATATTAATTGTTTTCTTGGTTTGAAAATTATAAATCCATATATCATCTGATTGACCTCCGCGATATCTTTTCCATGTTCTGAATTCTCTAAATACTCGATTATAAGCTAATTCAGATTTGTCAGGAGAAAATGAACAAAAGCCACCTCTTGGAAGTGGTAATTGTATCGACATTCCACCATTGATTGAAACTTCATAAAGCTGGCCTTTAAAATCATTAAACTCTTTCCATCTTGAACGATAAATAATTGTTTCGTTGTCTTTCCAGCACATAACAATATTGTTTGGTCCCATTCTGTCAGAAACATCATCTCTGTTTAATGTAGCAGTAATTGTTAATCTTTTAGGAATTCCACCATCAGAAGGCATTAAATAAACTTCTGTATTGCCGTCATATTGACCTGTAAAAGCTAAATATTTGCCATCAGGTGAAAATCTTGGAAACATTTCATAACCAATATCATTTGTTAACTTACGTGCTACCCCTCCTTTGGAATCGACAGAATACAAATCACCTGCATAAGTAAAAACAATTTTGTCTCCATGAATTGTTGGAAAACGAAGTAAACGAGCTTCATTTTGTTCAGCTGTTAAGTTAATAAATAATAAAAACAGAATAATACCTAATCTGAAAAACAATAATTTTTTATTCATGGTTAAAAC
>JARYLX010000438.1 GCA_029907415.1 Melioribacter sp. | reverse complement strand
AGATATGTATTTCATAGAAAAAGATGGACTCTATCCAATTCCAACGGCAGAAGTACCTATCACAAATATTCATCGAGATGAAATTCTTCAAGAAAAAGATTTAACAATAAAATATGTTGGATATTCACCCTGTTTTAGAAGAGAAGCTGGTTCATATGGAAAAGAATCAAAAGGATTTTTGAGAGTTCACCAATTTAATAAAGTTGAAATGGTAAAGTTTGCTAAACCAGAAGATTCATACAATGAACTTGAAAGTTTAGTAAAAGATGCAGAAGATATTTTACAGGTATTAAAAATTCCTTATCGAGTGATATTATTGTGCACTGGAGATTTAAGTTTTTCGGCTGCAAAATGTTATGATATTGAAACTTGGTCGCCAGCAGAAAATAAATGGCTTGAGGCATCTTCCTGCAGTAACTTCGAAGCTTTTCAGGCACGTCGTGCTAATATTAGATTCAGAAGAGAAGAAACCAAGAAACTTGAATTTGTTCACACTTTAAATGGAAGTGGACTTGCAACAAGCAGATTAATGGTTTCTCTGCTCGAAAATTATCAAACCCCGGAGGGGAAAGTAATCGTTCCAAAAGTTTTACAAAAGTATACTGGATTTGAAATTATTGATTGATAGATCTGAGTATTAATCTAATTTTGAATTTTATTTTAACTCTATTTGTTTTAGTCAGAAAGGAATTGCAGAAACTTGTTTAGAAATCTTTTATATCTGAAAAAATATTTCATCCGTTACAAGAACACACTATTATTAGGAATTTTATTCATAATTCTTTCTAATATTGGTTCTGTTTATGTTCCTATTTTGATTAAGGATGGAATAAATTCCTTAAAAGAGAATATTAGCACCAAAGTAATTATAAATTATGCATTGCTGATTGTTGGAGTTACTTTTGTTTCTGGGGTATTTCAATTTTTGATAAGAGAAACAATAATTGTAGTATCTCGAAAAATTGAATATGACCTGAGACAGGATTTCTGGAATCATATTCAAAAACTTCCTTTAAGATTTTTTCAAAATAATTCCACTGGAAATATTATGGCTCATGCCACAAATGATATAAATGCAGTTCGTTCATTTGTGGGGCCAGCGGTTATGTATTCTATTGATAATGGTGTTTTGTTTGTAATGATTATTTCAATTATGATATCACTTAGTCCTTTGCTTACACTTTATGCTTTGATGCCGCTTCCATTGCTTTCTTTTATTGTCTATATAGTTATGAAGAAAGTTCATAAACGATATACTAAAATTCAGGAGAAATTTTCTGAGCTTACTACACTTGCACAGGAAAATTTTGCTGGAATCCGCGTAATTAAATCTTATGTTAGAGAAGATTATGAAATAAAAAAATACACAAAGCACAGTTTTGAATATTTAAACAGAAAAATGGATTTAGTAAGACTCCAAGCTTTATTTCATCCAATATTTTTTATGATTGCTGGATTATCGGCAATTATCGTTATTCTTTTTGGTGGCAGAATGGTAATGAATAATCAAACATCG
>JARYLX010000437.1 GCA_029907415.1 Melioribacter sp. | reverse complement strand
AACAAAGAGGAAAATTAATATTAAAAAATGGTGATATTTTTGAAGGTTATCTCTTTGGAAGTTATAAATCTGTTGCTGGGGAAGTAGTTTTTAATACTGGTATGGTAGGATACCCTGAAACTTTTACAGACCCTTCTTATAAAGGACAAATACTTGTGATGACTTATCCCCTGATAGGAAATTATGGAGTTCCACCTTTAAATGATGATGACATACCTGAGTTTTTTGAATCAAAAGAAATTCAAGTTTCTGGTTTAATTGTTTCGGAAGAATCAGAAACATATAGTCATTGGAGTGCAGTTGAAAGTTTAAGCGATTGGTTAAAACGATATAATGTTCCCGGATTATACGGAATTGATACGAGAATGTTAACAAGAATTTTAAGAGAACATGGAACAATGCTTGGCAAAATCGAGGTGGGAGAAGAAGTTGTTGAATTTTATAACCCTGATGTTGATAATCTTATATCGAAAGTTACAATTCCACATGTAGAAAAATATGGCAATGGTAAAAAAAGAGTACTATTAATTGATTGCGGTTGCAAAAAGAGTATTCTTACAAATCTTCTTCAGAGAAATGTTACAGTAATTAGAGTTCCTTATGATTATGATGTTGAAAAAGAAAATTATGATGGGGTTGTAATTTCTAATGGACCCGGCAATCCTGTAGTATATAAGCAACTTGTAGCATCAGCAAAAAAATTAATTCAAAAACAGGTTCCAATACTTGGAATATGTATGGGGCATCAGATACTTGCTCTTGCTGCAGGTGCAAAAACTTATAAATTAAAATATGGTCACAGAAGTCAAAATCAGCCTGTTAAAGAAATTGGAACGAATAAATGTTATATAACTTCTCAGAATCATTCTTTTGCAGTTGATACAAAAACATTGCCTCGCGGCTGGCAGCCCTGGTTTGAGAATTTAAATGACTATTCTAATGAAGGAATGATTCATGAAAAATTGCCATTTAGGAGTGTTCAATTTCACCCGGAAGCTACACCTGGTCCAGTAGATACATCATTTATATTTGATGAATTTTTAAAAGATGTATAATTTTTTCAAAATTAATTTTATTAAATAATTAATTCGGGGAGAAATGAAAATCAAAAAAGTATTAATCTTAGGAAGTTCTGCATTAAAAATTGGAGAAGCAGGAGAATTTGATTATTCAGGTTCTCAAGCAATAAAAGCATTGAAAGAAGAAGGCATTTATACAGTTTTAATAAATCCAAATATTGCTACAATTCAAACATCAGATTATTTAGCAGATAAAGTTTATCTGCTTCCAATAAATACTCATTATGTTGAAAAAGTTATCGCAAAAGAAAAACCTGATGGGATCTTACTTAGTTTTGGTGGGCAAACAGCATTAAACTGTGGACTTGCATTGTATCGCGAAGGAATTATTGATAAATACAAAGTAAAAGTTCTTGGAACCCCAATCTCTGCAATTGAAAATACAGAAGACAGACAATTATTCTGCAATAAACTTGCAGAGATTAACGTAAAATTTCCTCAAAGCAAAGCTG
>JARYLX010000436.1 GCA_029907415.1 Melioribacter sp. | reverse complement strand
AATCCCGGCAGAAAGTTTTGCTAACTGCCGGGATTCAGAAGCTATTTGTAATTTAGCTTTATTACTTCATCAATATCATCTTCTTACTAATATTTACATTGTTTCCAATCAATCTGTAGATGTAAATTCCTGATGATAAATTGCTTCCATTAAATGTAAGCTTTTGTATACCTGCATTCATTTCGTCATCAAATAATGTTGCTACTTCCTGTCCAAGTATGTCATATACTTTCAATGTGTATCTTCCTTTTTCTGGGACTGCAAATTTAATTGTTGTTACTGGATTGAATGGATTCGGGTAATTTTGACTTAACTCGAATTTTGTTGGAATTTCTTCTGATTCAACAGATGTAACAGATGCAACTCTCTTGCTCAAATAAATCTTTCCTTCTTTAGTTCCAACAAAAACATTATCCGAGTTCTTTGTTACAATTAATGCACTAACACCAAATCCACCCATACCAATTGAGTTCCATGTATTTCCATTATCAGTTGATTCAAATACACCACTTGTCCAGGAAGCAACATAAATTTTATCACTCAAATTAACTGCTATCGAATAAATGAATGAAGCATTCAAATTATTTACTTTAGTCCATGTTGTTCCATTATCAAGTGAACGATAGAGTCCATCTCCATATGTTCCAGCATACAATCCATTTGAATTGGAAGCTAATGACCATACGAAATCATATCCAACATTTAATTTTGTCCATGTTGAATTTTGATATTTGAATACTCCTCCACCGTAACTTGCAGCATAAAGTATGTTTGAATGAACTGTTAATGCATTAATAATTAGATTATAACCAAGCCCATTATTCATTTCATTCCAGGTTGTTCCATTGTCGGTTGATTTGTAAACACCCAATCCCCATGTTCCAGCATAAAGAACACCATTATCAGATGCAAGTGCATGAACATCAATATTTGAAAGTGAAGTTAAACTCCAAGCAGAACCATCATATTTGAATACACCTAATTCAGTTGCTGCAAAGATATAACCGTTATGAATATTCAAAGCCCAGATGAATCCAACATTCATATTGTTATTTATTTTTAACCATGTTTGACCACCATTACTAGATTTATAAATATTTCCTCCCCAGGTTCCTGCATAAATATTTCCTGATTCATCATAAGCCATAGCATATACAATTTCACCATTGGAGAATCCATTTACATACTGCCAGTTGTTTTGATTTTCTGAGCCATTGTTATTGCCCTGTTCAATATTTGAAACTGTTATTGTTGCACTTGCTGAATTATTATTTGGATTCGGGTCTGTTGTAACTGTTGAAGTTATTGTTGCAATATTGGTAATTTCTTTTTCAAATGGGATATTACCAATGAATTGTGCAAGATTCATTTGACCCATTCCACTTAATGATTTGCAAATCATCTGACCATTGATTACACCGCTTACAAAGTTTACATCTGCAAATGGAGCTAATAATGAACCTCTTATATCAATGCCCTGAATAGTTAATTGTGTAGCTTGATAGAAATTGTATAATACATTTGTTATGCTTGTGCCATTTACTGTTAAACCACCAGTCCAGCTTACATTTGTTCCAT
>JARYLX010000435.1 GCA_029907415.1 Melioribacter sp. | reverse complement strand
AAAAAAATATTGGACATTGATGAAACAAGTTTATATATCAATGATGAACTAAAAGAAAGACTATTTGATTTGTTTAATAGCAAAGAAGAAATTAAAGAAAAAGATATTTTATTAGTTATCAATGAATACCATAAAGATATAAACCCTATTCAAATAGGGAAAAAAGATGAAGAACATTCTCATTATATTAATTTATTTAGAACTAGAACATCACTCAAAGGAAACGAAACTAAGCATCGTTATAGAAAAATATTTAAAGAACTGAGTTTTAATGGTGATTATATTCTTAATAGTAACGATTTATTAATGAAATTATGGCATGCAGATTATTCAAATGGAAACACTGACGAAAAGAAATCATTTAAAGGAATACTAAGTATTTTAGGGTGGAAATCAGAAAGTGAAAAAAGTAAAAATTGGGGTCTCTTTCAACTTACATTTCAAGATGCAATTTCTATTGCTAATGCAATAATTAAATTACCACCATACGAGAATGCTTACGGTTCTTATTCTGCATTAGCTATTCGTAAGATTTTAATCCTTATGCGAGTAGGAAAATATTGGAAGCATCCTCAGTATATTATTAATCAGATACAAAATGAAATTCAGAGTGGGAGAAGTAATAAAGAAAGAAAAGAAAAAGAAAAATTTTTACAGTCTCTCGAGAATGCATTAGATACAGCAAATAAAATATATGAAAGATTAAACTCAATTAATTATGATGAAAGAAAAATTCAAGATATATCCGATGATGAAATTCCCAAACAATTACTAAAAAGTTTTATTAAAAAAAGAAGCTATGAAGAATTTATTAAAGGATTAAATACATATCAGGCAGGATATTTATTATATGGGAAACATTCTGAGCAAGAAATTATTCAAGTAAACACGCCAGAAGAATATTCCACCTTCATTCAAAAAATACTAAAACCGGGAAGTTTAAGAAATCCAATTGTTGAATCTGTAGTTCGTGAGACTTGTGCATTAGTTAAAGATGTATGGAAAAAATTTGGTCAAATAGATGAGATTCATATTGAATTAGCAAGAGAATTAAAACACAATACAGAAGAAAGGGCACATATAAGCAAAATACAAAATGAAAATTTAGAAGAAAAACAAAGAATAAAAAAAATACTCTATGAACTATTAAATTATGAGTCTATTGAACACTTTGATGAAAATGGTAATAGAATAATATCTGGTTTCACAATAAGACCAAACCCGGAAAATTTAGAGGATATACAAAGGTTCCGATTATGGAAAGAACAAGCATCTTTATCAGATATTGAATGGGAGGAAAAAATTAAAGAAGAAGAAATACCTAAACAAGAACAAATTAAAAAGTATATACTTTGGCTTAGTCAAAATTGCCGTTCTCCTTACACAGGGAAAATAATTCCTATAAGTAAACTTTTTGATGGAAACGTATACGAGGTAGACCACATAATTCCACGTTCAAAAATGAAAAATGATGCGATGAATAATTTAGTTATAGTAGAAAGCGGAGTTAATAAAGCAAAAGGTAATGAACTTGCTGCAAATTTTATTGCTAATAGAAATGGGTACTGTGAATATGAAGGTAAAAAGATTGACATATTAAAA
>JARYLX010000434.1 GCA_029907415.1 Melioribacter sp. | reverse complement strand
AAATGGAATTAGATTCTTCGTCGACCGCCATTCGGCAGTCTCCTCAGAATGACAGGTGAAGTAGAATAATCATTCTAAGTTCGACATTAGATGGATAAAGAATCTAAAATTGTAATATTCAAATCAGTGTCAATCTGCGAAATCTGCGAGAAATTATTTTAACGCAGATTATCGCAGATATTCACAGATGAAAAAAAATATTCTGTTCTATAACGAAGAATATTAAAATAAATAATGGTAAAAAAATACTTATTTGCACTCAAGCTTTTTGAAATTAAAAAATTTCAGCGAGATTAAAATAAAAGGTTAAATATGGTTTCTAAAAAAATCACTTTCTTTATATCAATTGTTTGTGTGTTATCAACTTTTTCTTGTAAGAAAGAAAGCGATACAATAACAACTCCTCCTGTAAATACTTCTCCAAAAACTGTAGTCGAATTATACGGCAGATTACAAGTGAAAGGGAATAGAATTTTTGGCAAAGATGACAGTGTGGTTGTTCTGCGGGGGATGAGTCTGTTTTGGAGTCAATGGGGCGGACATTTTTATAATGAAAATGTAATTAAATGGTTGAGAGATAATTGGAAATGCACTATTGTTCGTGCAGCTATAGGAGTTGAAAGCGGCGGTTATTTAACGAATCCTCAACTTGAAATGCAAAAAGCTGAAACTGTGATTAATGCAGCAATTAAATATGGAATTTATGTTATTGTAGATTGGCATGACCATAATGCACAAAATCATTTAGAACAATCAAAAGAATTTTTTAAGACGATTGCACAAAAATATGGTGATAAACCAAATATAATTTATGAAATATTCAATGAACCTCTTCAAGTTTCATGGAGTAAAGTTATTAAACCTTATGCTGAAGAAGTGATTAAAACAATTCGTAAGTATGATTCTGATAATTTAATTGTTGTAGGAACACCAACATGGTCTCAGGATGTTGATATTGCAGCAAACGAACCGATTCAAGATAATAATGTTGCTTACGCTTTACATTTTTATTCAAGCACTCATAGACAATTTTTAAGAAATAAAGCAACAACAGCTCTAAACAAAGGTATTCCATTATTTGTAACTGAATATGGAATTAGCGAAGCAAGTGGCAATGGAAATATTGATTTGAACGAAGCAAGTATATGGATGAATTTTATGGAAACTAATAAGCTAAGTAATTGCAACTGGTCAATAATGGACAAAGCAGAAAGTTCAGCTGCTTTAAAACCTGGGGCAAATCCTTCAGGTAATTGGTCCGAAGATGATTTGACACTTTCCGGGAAGACAATCAGAAATTATATAATCTCAAAGAACAGTGTCATATTCGATTTACTGAATAAATAAAATTAATTTTAAGTTTTTTCTTAAGTAATTATTTAACAAGAATGAAAAATTGTTGAAGTAAAAAATTGTTTTAGATGATAGAAATTGACTTTAATATTTAATTGATGTTTAGATTCTTGGTAGCCCGTTTTAAGCAATCTCTTTAGAATAAAAAGGGAGAATAATATAGTCATTCTGAATGGAGTGGAAAGAAGAATCTCTTAAAAACGAAAGAATGGGATTAGATTCTTCGTCGACCGCCATTCGGCGGTCTCCTCAGAATGACAGAAAAGTATATATCATTTAATGATGG
>JARYLX010000433.1 GCA_029907415.1 Melioribacter sp. | reverse complement strand
GAGAAAAAGGGAAACATGCAAGAAGTACTGTGGGAGTAAGTGATTTACCATTGAACGCACCAATAGAAATTGAAATGGTCGTGCGTATTAAATAATTAGTTGATTATTATATGACTTGAAACTTTATAAAAGTTATGATAAAATTGCTATAGCGATTAACAAAGAAACAAAAATTTTGATTCATTGTTAAAAGCCAAAAAAATGGAGCTTACAATGAAAAGAGTAATTTTGGTATTAATAATTTGTGCAACAACTATAACTGCTCAATTCAAAGACCAGACAAGTAATTATGATATTAAAAGTAACATAATAAAAAATTATTCATCAAGCTTATTCAATTTTTTTAACTCAGAAAATTTTAAGATGAATCATACATTCGATATCTCTTATCAAACATTTGGTGCAGCAGGCAGTTTAGCTTTGACAACTTATACTAACAGCATGTTTTATAAAATAAATGATAAATTAAATATTCAAGCAGATATTAGTCTTGTAAATTCTCCTTTTAATTCTTTTGGAAAAGAATTCTCAAATAAAATTAATGGATTATATTTAAACCGTGCACAAATAAACTACAAGCCTACTGAAAACATGTCGATAATTTTACAATACAGAAACATTCCTTATTACAATCCATATAGTTATTATTCATCTTTTTATTACAGAGATTTGTTTGACCGCTTTGAGTATGATAAATAGAGACAGAAATTTTATTAAATTTACGATTGATAATTTGATTTAACTTAGACACACAACAATTGGAAAAATATAATTCGAAAAAATCATCTAAAAAGAGCACAGATTTAAAATCTTCCTCAATAAATCTATTCTTAAACATCACCAATTTCTTTTTATTTGCAATTATACTTTTTATGATATATTCACTTTATATAAAAATTTCAGATGCAAAAACAAATTCATACAAAGAAGAACAATTACCTTCAGAAATTATTCAAGTAGAAGTTTTAAATGGCTGTAATGTAGCAGGGATAGCTGATAGATTTACAGATTTTCTAAGAAACAACGGATTTGATGTTGTAAATATTGGTAATTACATAAACAATGACATTGATGAAACTATCGTTATCGATAGAATGGGCAATAAAGCTAATGCATACAAAGTTGCAGAGGTTTTGGGTGTAAAAAGAGACAATGTTATTCAGCAGCTTAACGAAAATTATTTTCTTGATGTTACAATAGTAATTGGAAAAGATTACTATAACTTAAAACCACTAAAATGAGGTAAGTGTGGATTCATTAAAATTTGCTAAACAAATAGCTCAATTGATATTAAACAAGAAAGGTTATGATATAAAAATTCTTGATATTCGTAAAATTTCTACTATCTCAGATTTTTTTGTTATTTGTTCTGCTGATGTAGACAGACAGGTTAAAGCTATAGCTGATGAGGTAGAAGAAAAACTAAATTCTAAAGGTGTTAAATGTTTCAGCAGAGAAGGCTATGAAACATTGAACTGGGTCATCCTTGATTATTTTGATGTAATTGTTCACATCTTTCGAACGGAAGTAAGAAATTATTATAATCTTGAAAAACTATGGGGTGATGCCCCAATTGTTCCTCTCGATGATGAAGAAGAGCCCAAACAAAAACTTAATTCAAAAAATTCTAAAAGTTCATCAAAAAAGAAAA
>JARYLX010000432.1 GCA_029907415.1 Melioribacter sp. | reverse complement strand
GGCAAATAATATTTTGCTTTTGAAGCAGCAACTGAAAAACGTGGGTCAACAACAATAATTGTTGCATCGTTCTGAACTGCAGTAGCAAATTCTTGAACTTGAGTATTATGCATATTTTCGCCAAGATGAGAACCAATCAACACAAGACATTTTGTATTTTCAATATCAGTCCTTTCCGGTGAACCAATAGAATCACCAAAAGTCAATTCAAATCCAACATCGCGTGGGCCGCGACATTGAGCAAAAGATGGAGCTGCAAAATTTACTGCGCCATATGCTCTTAACATGTGTTTAAGAAAATTACCACCGATACCATGAGAAAACGAAGCAACAGATTCTGGCCCATATTTTTCTTTAATTAATAACATCTTTTTAGCAATGTAATCGAGTGCTTCGTCCCATGTCACTTCTTTCCAGCTTTCTTGACCACGTTGTCGAGTTCGTATTAATGGAGAACGTAATCTATCAGGGTCATAATGTGCACCAATTCCACCTGTTCCACGAGGACATAATCTTCCTTTGCTTAATGGGTCATTGGGATGTCCTTCTATTTTCCATAACCTGCCATCTTTCACATAAGCAATTGCACCGCATTTCCAGAAACAGATATCACAATAAGTTGGAATTTTCTGAATTCCTTTAACCTTTTTATCATTAATTTTTTTCGCACCTTTAATAACTGGATTTAAAGCTGATGATACTGCAGCAGCTCCAATTGTGAATCCAGTTAACTTCAAGAATTTCCTTCTTGATATTGCATTCATTCCTACCTCGTAATAGATTTTATTAATTCTTTTATTTCACTGCATTGATTATATTTTTTATAAACATCACAGCTACGGCAATCTTTTTTTTCACATATAGTTTTTGGATGCTCATAATTCCAGCATGGTTCGCTATGACCACTATAAGCTTTACAATTTTTTCTATCTTTTAAAGAGCACTTAACAATCTTCCAGCAAGGAATAAGTGAATACAAAGTTTTAATTCCATTAATACTTATTTTGGCTTCGTTTATAGCTTTGCGAATGCATTCAATCCTTTCAATATCGGATTTTGAATAAAGTCTTTGATTAGATTCTTTTTTGTAAGGAATTATTAATCCTTCTCTTTCATACATTCGTAAAGTATGAACAGAAATATTAAGCAATTTTGCTGCAGTGCTTATTGGAAATATTGGTTCGTCGTTTTCTATTTTATTTATCATTTATTCATCTTAATAAAGTTGATATTTATAAATATCAACTTATTTGCCAGATATAATTATTAATTTTATTTATTAATGCAGTTTTTGAAGAATAAATATTTTCAAATATTAGAAAAGAGAAGAATTGTTTTGTAAGATTGGGAATAAGCGGAGTGAATGTCTAAATAGAGATTTCAGTTACTTAATCGGAGTTTAAATTTATTTTGATATATCGTTCATCATCTTTTGCAAGCTAAAGAAATTTGAAACAAGATATTTTTTCTTAGCTTTAAAACTGTTAAATAACTCTAACTGTTTACCTTTCAATTCGGCTCCATATTTCGCTTCTATAAGAATTTTATCTTCTGTTAGAAAATCTATTTCTATTTTATCTTTATAAACATAAGAAGGATTTTTATGCATAATTTTCAAGAAGATATAATTTTCAAATAAACTTCCTTTATCACGAAATCCTGTAAATA
>JARYLX010000431.1 GCA_029907415.1 Melioribacter sp. | reverse complement strand
CTCTGCCCTATGATGGGTTGCGGTATTGAACTTTTTAATTCTTGTTGCAGTAATTGGAAAATTATAACCAGTTACTTTTGCAAGAATGTCAAATATACTACCAGCCGATGCCGCAAGGGATAGAGGAATTTTAAAATTTGGTATTCTATGGGGCATAAATTCGGTTATTATATCAACAATCTCTTTTGTAGTTAGCTGAGGTTCATCAGAATAATTAAAAATTTGAACACCGGGTTTCAATTTTTCAATTAAAAAAATCGCTGCATCAACAAGATTTTCCACATATGCAACCGATTTGATATTTGAACCATCACCAACAAAGATGAATCGCTTTTTGTATATTTTATCAATTAAGTTGTAAACATTACCATAATTCTCAGGTCCGAATATTACGGTTGGTCTTATGATTATTACACGGCGTTCTTTATCTTCCTTTACCCAGTTCAAAATTGCTCTCTCAGCCGCAAGTTTTGATAATCCATAATTAGTATCGGGTGTAAGCGGGCTATCTTCGGTTGTGGGCTCATCCTGAGTTCCATAAACTGCAACACTGCTGTAAAAGATTAAATTTTTTACATTTAATTTCGACATGCAGTTTAGAAGATTGATTGTTCCGCCTTCGTTGACCCTAAAATACTCTTCTTTCGTTATCCCAAAATCATGATGCTTTGCGGCAAGGAACATGACTAAATCAACATCCCTACCAGCGCTTAGCAAATTTTCTGTTTATAATATATCGCCGGTGATGTAGCTATATTTTTCATTGATTAATGAGCATGGTGGATTCGTATCCATTTCTATAACTTCGAGATTTTCTTCAATAAATTTGCAAGATGCTCGCCAATGAAACAACTAATGTCAATTATTAGTATTTTTTTCATAAACTAATTATATCTCAAAATGGATACTTTTGTAATATCTTTTGCACAATCTTTCTTGAATCAAATTTTTCCTCAGCAATTTCTCTGCTTGCCTTACCCATTTCAATGACCAATTCCGGATTTTTGATAAACTTCTCCATTGCTTTTGCTAAGGCATCAGTATCTTTAACGGGCACGAGAAAACCATTTTTTCCTTCAATCACAACTTCTCTACACCCGCATGAATCTGTAGTTATTATTGGCAGGCCACAGGCTGCACCTTCTAACAAAGAAAGTGGAATACCTTCACGGTAGAAGGAAGGCAGAACAATAACATCTGCCTTTTGCATATATTGCTTAATATTATCGGTCATACCAAGATATTTGACAATTCCTTCTTGATTCCAACAATTAAGATATTCTGGAGTTATACCTTTTGGATTTTGTAAATCAATCGGACCCAAAATCCAGAATTCTGTATTTTTAAATTTTTGTTTCACTTTTCGCGCTGCTTCAACATATATACCCACTCCTTTATCCCACAACAATCTTCCTGAGAAAATAAATGTGATTTTGTCACCGATTTTCTTTGAGGCCGGTTTAAATTTTTCTATATCAACTCCGGTTCCATAAACAATACTTACTTTATCTGAAACAACAATCTTATTTTTTAAGAAGTAATTGTAATCTTCCGAATTTTGGAAAAATATGTGATTTGAATATCTGAGCATCATTTTGTACAGAGATAATGTTAGCATCTGAATTATTCTTTTTTTGAAATTTTGTCCTGTAAAAACATAGCCCAAACCAGGAATCATATTGTAGATATATTTTATAC
>JARYLX010000430.1 GCA_029907415.1 Melioribacter sp. | reverse complement strand
AATACTGCAATCTGTTTATCCTCATATTTTATACATACACCGCCATTTTCTGGTACATCATTTACCGTGCAGGTATATAACCATATTTTTTTTTCAATTATATCTATCATATATATTCCCCTTTCTTTGTTAATTAATGTGTATTTAGGTAGTGTAGCAAATTACTTTTTTTGAATTACTTCATTAATTGCATTTATAAGATATATTAATTTGGGCGGGTTAGATTCTTTGGTTACATTAACTCCAAAATTCCTAAGTGCTGATGAACAAACAGGCCCTATTGAGATAATGAATACTCTATTTAAATTTTCTATTAATCTTTTTATTCTGTTTAATCGATTAGCTAATCTAAATAAATTACTTACTTGTGAAGCACTTGTGAATGCTACAACATCTATCCTATTATTTTCAAGTGCATCCATTAATCCAATTAGTGGTTGTACATTACTCGGCAAATCCCATTTGTAAGATGTAATTTCTGTAACATTTCCGCCTTTCTCGACAATAGTTTTTCGTAATAATTCATTTTTCTCCCCATAGTTTTGTATTACTATATTTTTATTTTTTAAATCGTATTTCATTAGTTCAATTATTACTTCAGATGTAGTAAATGGTTCTTTGGCATAGCCAGTAGGATGAACATTGTATGTTCTCAACGCAGCAGCAGGTTTATTACTACGTACAATGATTTTTGCTCTGTTTAGATGATAGAAAAATTTATCATTCAGTCCTATGTTTTTTACAGCCTCAAATAAAAACTTTACTCCTACACCGGTTTGAAATATAAAAATATCCGGGGGCATAATATCCCATTTAGTAATCAAATTAATAAGCTCATTAATATTAATATCAGGTACTTCAGAAATTGCCGGGGCTAAGAAAGGAATTCCCCCATTTTTTCTGATTAGATTTGCTAACTGTTCGCTCGTTCTATTTTCTAAAATTGCAATCACTTTGTTTTCCATAGTAATTCCTTAATAAAAGTTACACTTTATCGAGGCTGTAAATATTTCCCCAACCTTCAGGAATTTTTTGTCCTCTTACTTCTTTGAAAACTAATGTTGAATCCTTTTCGTCCGAATTAATAAAATATCTAAATTGTTTTTTTATAGTTTCATTTTCGATTGCTTCTTTCCATTCACATTTATATGAATCGACTAATCTTTGCATTTCTTCTTCTAATTCTTTACATATACCCAAAGAATCATTAATGATAACATCTTTTAGATATTCAATCCCTCCTTCCATATTATTCAACCAAGTTGCAGTTCGAGTTAAAGGGTCAGCTGTTCGAATATAAAACATTAGAAACCGGTCTAAATATTTTATACATGTTTCTTCATCTAAATCAGAAGCTAATAAAACAGCATGTTGAGGTTTAGCACCGCCATTACCACATACAAATAGATTCCAGCCTTTTTCTGTAGCAATTATACCGAAATCTTTTGCTTGAGCTTCTGCACATTCACGTATACAACCGGAAACGCCACCTTTAATTTTATGAGGTGCTCTAATTCCTTTATATCTATTTTCGATTCTTATTGCAAAGCTAACTGAATCCTGAACTCCAAAACGACACCATGTAGAACCAACACAACTTTTAACGGTTCTAACAGCTTTTGCATATGCATGACCGCTCTCAAAACCAGCATTAATCAATTCTTCCCATATTGATGGTAAATCATTTAATTGTGCACCAAACATATCAATTCT
>JARYLX010000042.1 GCA_029907415.1 Melioribacter sp. | reverse complement strand
TCCTATTGATATTGACCCGAATAGTCCAAAGTTAACTACTTCTCAATGGGAAGTTGAACATCGTGTATATGCTTCTGTTTCTTATACAGAAGAATTCTTTAAGAATGCTCCAACAACTATTTCATTATTCTACAATGGTCAAAGCGGTTCCCCATACTCATACATTGTTTACGGTGATTTAAATAATGATGGATTTGACCAGAATGATTTGTTCTACATACCGAGAAATAAATCTGAAATATTGTTGGGTACAATTTCAAACAAACAATATGTGCCAGCAAATTCAAAAATGTACGATGATTTAGAAGCTTTCATTAAGAATGATGATTACTTAAATGCAAATCGTGGTAAAATTGCTGAAAGAAATGGTGCAAAAGAACCATGGCAGCAATATTTAGATTTAAGAGTAACACAGGATATCCCAGATTTATGGGGCATTGGCAGATTCCAGTTATCAATAGATATTCTTAATGTTCTTAATTTACTTAACAGCGAATGGGGCAAAGTTGAAAGTGTTGGTAGTTCCACTTATCGTCTAGTTACATATCAAGGTAGAGTTGATGAAAATGGAAATGTAAACTCAAATGCTGCATTAAATACAAGACCAGTATTTACATTCTCTAAACCAAATAACAATAAAGCCGCTCAAGTAAGTGATATGGCATCTCGATGGAGAATGCAGATTGGTTTAAGATACAGTTTTTAATCTGATGTGAAGTAATTGTAGGAGCCTTCAGAATTTCTGAAGGCTCTTTTTTTATTATTGGGCAGGACTTGATTCGTTTATTATTTATAATTAGTAAACTGAACAGGAAAATCTAAATCAGCATCTTTAATTAACTTTATTACAGCTTGAAGGTCATCAATTTTTGGGGAAGTAACTCTAATTTGTTCATCCTGAATTTGTGCATTTACTTTTATCTTACTTTCTTTAATCAATTTTGTTATTAGTTTTGCATTGTCTTTTGATATCCCGTGTTGCAATATAATTGTTTGTTTTATTCTTCCACCTGCAGCAGGTTCTGGTTCATTTAATTTCATTGCTTTAATAGATAATCCTCTTTTAATAAATTTTGAGTGAAGAATGTCAATAGATTGTTTTCTTGAATATTCATCTTTCGTATTTAATGTAATTATTTTTTCTTTTTTGTTAAGTATCAGTTCTGTTTTAGAATCTTTTAAGTCATAGCGTTGCTGTATTTCTTTTAAAGCTTGATTGATTGCATTATCAACTTCTTGAAAATTAATTTCTGAAACAATATCAAAAGAGTGATTGGCTGCCATATTAAATTCTCCTGAAAATTTTCAGTTATTTATGTGAAATTGAGCTTAAATAAAATTAACATAAATTTTTTTTATTCCATAAAAAAATCTTTGATATTAAATAATTAATAACTTATATTTCATATGTGTTAGAGGGTTTCTGTTTGTTTTTGTTCCCCTTATTAAAAAATTAATGATTGCAAGTAATTGCAATAAGAGTTATATGAGGCAATTACTCATAAGGGCAATAATTTTATTTCTTCTTTTGAATTTAATTACTTTCGGAAAAATTAAACCTGAAAGTAAAATTGTTGATTTATTAACTCAAAAAGGTTTTGAGAATGTATATGTAAGAATTGATTCTTCAAAACTTTTTATCTTGTTTGAAAATCGTATATACAGATATAATGTTGAAGCATTAAGAAAAGTGATGAATATATTATCTGAATTTAATGAGATTAAAATGATTGAGTTAATTGTTATGCAAAATAAAGTGCCTCTTATTTCTTTTGAATATAATAATGAAGACTATCAGAAATATCAAAAGGGTATTATTAACAGTGAACAATTAGAAGATAGAATAACAGCTTCATATTATATTGATAAAGAATTATTAAAAGAAAAATTTTTATTTAAGAATGAATCAGATTATAGATTTGATTTAGTACTCAATCCAGGTTTTCGAGGACAGTTTGGGGATTACTCAAATCCAGTCAGAGCTCAAATAAATTTTATACCTGAAATTAATACTACTTTATGGAAAGGCATGAACATAGTAACACAAATGTTAATCCCGATTTATAATGAATTCCCAGGAGAAGGTGATTATGTTCGACCGGGAATAATTTCATTAAATCAAAATTTTAGATTACCAGAAAATTATTTCCTCTCATCTTCGGTGGGATATTTTACTGAGAACAGATATGGCTTTGATTTATCTATAAAAAAAATTTTTTACAACGGCAATTTAATAACTGGAGTGAATACAGGTTACACAGGTTATATGTCGGTTATGAATAAAAAAATTTTTTATTCAGATTTATACTTATGGACAATCAATATGAATGTTGAATATAGAATTAATAAATATGATTTAACAATTGGAATTACAGCCGGTAAATTTTTATATGGTGACAAAAGCATAAGAATTGATATTAACAGGCAATTTGGTGAAATTGAAATTGGATTTTTTGCTGTGCGTTCAAGTAATAAACAATCTAATGGTGGTTTTAATTTCAGTATACCATTGTTCCCTTCTTCATATAGTTATCCATCAATAATAAGAATTAGAACTGCAGAATCTTTTCGATGGGAATATAGAGTGAAAGGGGAAATACCTGCAATGATTGGGGTGGTTTATAATACCGGTAATTCATTTTTTAGAACATTAAAAAAATATAATCCAAATTTTTTATTAAAGAGAATAAACAATTAAATATTCATAACAAAAGGAGTAATGTATGTTAACAAAAATCAAATTATTAACAAGTTACCTTGTTATAATTAGTATTATTCTTTCGGGTACAATATTTATCAGCTGTGAAAGTACAAAGACAGCTCCTATTGTACCAGCACCTCCTACGCCTGTTACGTCCCCAGCCCCGCTGGTTCTTACTGGTTATGTGAAAGATGCTGTTACATTAGCTGGAATTCAAAGTGCTACAGTAATTCTTGCAAATGAAAATGGGGATATACTCACTACACTTGCCACTGATGGATCAGGAAAATATCAATATGATGTAACAAATATTCCTGGAGCTAAATTAAATATCAGTGCGTCTGCAGCTTCTTATAGTGCAAAAAGAGTTGTTGCAACTTTAAATAAGTCAAACTACACTTCTACTGTTCCGGTAGCTTATTTAACAAAAATTACTGGAACAACTCAAAATGTTGTAGCAGCAAGTGGTGGACAAGTTAATAATAGTTCAACCGAATCTGTTTCAGGTAGGCCTCTAACATTACAAATTCCTGCTAATGCTCTATCTCAAAATACTTCAATTACAGTTTCATCAATTTCTGTAAACAATGCAGTATCACTGCCAGCATCGTTAAATAAAATGATAGCATCTGCTGGTAATTTTGAACCAACAGGATTGAGGTTCCTTCAACCGGTAACAGTTTCATTCCCACTACCTTATACTACAACTCCTGGTAAGCAATTAACATTATTCAAGCTAAATCCTAATACTATAATTTGGGAAAATCAGGGTACAGCAATAGTTGATGCAGATGGTAAATCAGCAACAGCACAATTGACTGGTTTTTCTTCTTGGTGTGTAACAGATAATGGTACTTTTACACAAACAAGCTTTAATGATACTCAAGCTGATGCGACTGAACAAACTGTTCCTAATGGGCAGACAGTTCAACATTCATATACACCTATAGTTAATGTTATACAAAAAACAGGTGATTTAAGTGATACATGGATAAGAAATATTATTGGCAGTATTGATGCATTTTCAGCATATGATTATAGATTGAATTCCCAGGGCCAAATTCAGCCTGTTACAATTACTTACACGGCAACTCCACAACCAGATTTACCAAATGAATATAAGAAAGATCTGGATGGGGATGGAAATCTTGACCATTATAATCCTAATGCACCAAATGAAAGAGGTACATGGGTCTGGTCTGCTGTAGTTCAAAGATTTTTGGTTTCTATTTCAGGGATAGTAACAATTGGTGACCAATCCGCTCAAGTAACAGTTAATTTTAAAGTTTATAAAAAGGTACGAAATAACTGGACTTGGGTCAAAAAGCATGATCAGGGAATTGGAGGTTAAGATAATTTAAGAATGATTATTCAATTTTATGAAGAATGCTTTTTGAAATAAAATATGGAGTTGAACAAATAGTGAGTTGATTTGATGTTGTAGAAATTTCGCTTTGATAAAAAAAATCATGAATTTTGTTAATAATAGGGAAGAATAATTGTGCAGCTTTTTTACAATTTTATAATAGTTTTTGGAATCGAATCATTGTCGGGGTGGAGAGATTTGAACTCTCGACCTCTTCGTCCCGAACGAAGCGCGCTAACCGGGCTGCGCTACACCCCGATTCATGCCTGCAAAAATATTGTTTTTAATTCTGATATAAAAATGCATTTAAATTAAATAGGAGGGTAAGATGAAAAAATTTATTTTAATGATTTTATCAATTCTTTTTATAACAATTACGATACAAGCTCAACTAGCTAAAAGTAGCTGGTCGCTTGGAGCTGGATTTACTTATCCACGCTTTGTTAATGTTAATGTCACTGCTACTAACAAGAACTTTGGTGGATTTTTATCCCTGCAAAGAAATTTTTCTGAACATGTTGGACTTCGTTTGACAGGTTCATATCTGCATTTAGAAGGTGAATGGGGAACTCCTGTAAATACATCCGAGACAAATGTAATAATGGGTAATCTCGACGCATTGTACTATGTAGTTCCTTGTGAATCAGTTTCTCCATATTTGTTTTTAGGAGGTGGACTTGATTATCGTATGCTTACTAATAAAGCAACACCTACATTGGATGATAATGCATTAGCCGCTCAATTTAATGGTGGTGTAGGATTGGAGTGGGAATTAACTTCTTGCTGGAAATTAATATCTGAAGCAAGTTATCATCTCGTTACTAATTCTGAATTTGATGGAGCTTTAGGTGTGGGTGAAATAAATGGAAAAGATTCTTACATGACAGTAAAACTTGGTGTACTATATTACTTCTCTAAAGGAGAACCTTCCAAACTATGTCAACTTTATTCAGGATTAAGTGTGGAAGGTGCACCGAAAGTTGATTATGAGAGAATTGAAGAAATTGTAAAAAGATACATTCCACGTGAAGTGGTAAAAGAGGTTGTTGTTGAAAAACCAGTAAGCGCTACTGCTGCTAAAGCAGAAAAATGGGTACTCGTTGGTGTCAATTTTGAATTTAATAGTGCCAAGATTACTCCTGAATCATATCCAATTCTTTTTGATGCTGCTAAAACTTTACTTGAAAATCCAAACCTGAATGTTGAAATTCAAGGTTATACAGATAATATAGGTTCGGAAGCATATAATAAGAAACTGTCTCAGAAAAGAGCTGATGTTGTTAAGAACTATTTAATCTCGAAAGGGATTAGTGCTAATAGACTTAAGGCTGTAGGTTATGGTGAATCAAATCCAATTGCTGATAATAATACTGCTGAAGGTCGAGCAATGAATAGAAGAATTGAGTTTAAAATTCAGTAATTTGAAATTAATATGCCTCTTTACTTTAAAGAGGCATTCTTATAAGTTTGCATTAAAAATTATCCTTTAATTTTATCCAGAGAGATAAAAAGGAATGCTTATAAAGAAATTTTTTAATTAAAGATTCCTCGGTGACCATATGTCAACGAGGATTTTTTTTATATAGAAAGAGGGAAATTATGGATATAAAAGCAAAAATAGTTGACGAAGAAGGATTGAATAGAACAATAACTCGACTTGCTCATGAAATTCTTGAAAGAAATAAAGGCTCAAGAAATATTGTTTTAATTGGAATGAGAACTCGAGGTGAATTTATTGCCAACCGAATAAAGTCAAAAATAAAAGATATTGAAAATTATGAACCTGATTTCGGTATACTTGATGTTACACTTTATAGAGACGATTTTAGAACAAGGTTAAAACAACCAGAAGTTTCTGTTACAAATATTACATTTGATATTAATGAAAAAGATGTAATACTTATTGATGATGTTTTGTACACAGGCAGAACAGTTCGTGCGGCTCTTGATGCTATTATGGATTTAGGAAGGCCAAGTACAATACAGCTTTGTGTTCTGGTTGACAGAGGTCACCGCGAATTGCCTATTAAAGCTGATTTTGTCGGTAAAAATATTCCAACTTCAATTAATGAAGAAATTCGTGTTAGACTCAAAGAAATTGATGGAGAAGATGCTATATATTTAGTAAATGTTCCAAGTAAAAATTAAAAGGTAAAAAATGGCACTATCAAGCAGACATTTGCTGGGTTTATATGGGGTACCAAAAGAAGATATTCAATTAATTTTGGATACTGCAACAACATTTCGCGAAGTACTTGAAAGACCAATTAAAAAGGTACCTACACTTCAGGGCAAAACAATTGTAAATCTATTTTATGAAAATTCAACTCGTACGAGAATTTCTTTTGAACTTGCTCAAAAGAGATTATCGGCTGATACTATTAATTTTTCAACATCAACAAGTAGTACAAAAAAAGGAGAAACATTTAAAGATACTGTAAGAAATATTGAAGCTATGAAAGTTGATATGATTGTAGTAAGACATCAATCTGCAGGTGTGCCACAATTCTTAACAAAAATTACAAAGGCAAATATTATTAATGCAGGTGATGGATTGCACGAACACCCAACTCAAGCTTTACTCGATATGTATTCAATAAGAGAAAAATTTGGAACTTTGAAGGGATTAAATGTTTGCATTATAGGTGATATTGCTCACAGCAGAGTTGCGATGTCAAATATCTTTGGTTTGAAAACGATGGGAGCTAATGTCTCTGTATGTGGACCGGCAACAATGATTCCAATGGGAATTGAATCACTTGGTGTTAAAGTATTGCACAATATTGATAAAGCTATTGCGAATAATGATGTATTAAATGTACTTAGAATTCAGCTTGAAAGAGATGCAGGAAGAAGAATTCCTTCAACAAGAGAATATCATAATTATTTTGGGATAACAGCTGACAGAATTGAAAAGAACAATAAAAATATTGTGATACTTCATCCAGGCCCAATAAATAGAGGTGTTGAACTCTCATCTGAAGTAGCTGATGGACCTTATCAGATAATTTTAGATCAGGTTACAAATGGAGTTGCCATTAGAATGGCAGTTCTTTATTTACTTGGTACAATGATAAATTAAAAGGTGATAAATGAAAATAATACTGAAACAAGTAATCCTCCTTAATCCTTATCAAAATCTTAATGAAAAAAACGATTTATTGATTGAAGATGGTATTATAAAAAAAATAGGAAATCTTACTGAAGAAGATTTCAAAACTTCGGAAGTTTTTGATTTTGAAAATAAATATTGTGTACCTGGATTATTTGATATGCATGTTCATTTAAGAGAGCCTGGCAGAGAAGATGAAGAAACAATCGAAACAGGCTGTATTGCTGCTGCCGCAGGTGGATTTACAGAGATTGCATGTATGCCCAATACAAATCCAAATATTGATTCAGCTGAAGTAGTTAGATATATAAAAGATAAATCTAAAGATCTTCTTGTTGAAGTTTACCCAATTGGAGCAGCAACACTTGAGAGGAAAGGTGAAGCTATAGCTCCAATGTATGAACTGGTTGAAGCAGGAGCTGTTGCATTTTCTGATGATGGAAATTCTATAAAGACTGCTGGCATACTAAGACATGTAATGGAGTATGCTCGAATGTTAAATGTTCCAATAATAGAACATTGCGAAGATGAATCTTTAGCATGTGGTGCAATGAATGAAGGTGTGGTCTCTACAATTCTTGGGTTACCTGGAATTCCGAATGTTGCTGAAGATTTAATTGTAATACGAGATATTTTAATGGCAGAGTTTACAGGTGCAAAAATTCATATTGCGCATATAAGTTCAAAAAATGCTGTTGAATTTGTTCGGCAAGCGAAAAAGAAAAATATTCAAATTACAGCTGAAGCAACTCCACATCATTTTACACTTACAGATGAATCTCTTAAAACATACGACACGAATTTTAAAATGAGTCCCCCACTTCGTACAGGGGAAGATGTTCAAGCAATAATTGAAGGATTAAAAGATGGTACAATTGACTGTATAGCAAGCGACCATGCACCACATTCTATAGAAGAAAAAGAGATGGAATTTATTTATGCACCAAACGGTATTGTAGGATTGGAAACTCAATTAGGTTTAGCATTGAGCGAACTTGTTCATAAAAAGCATCTTACATTATCACAATTAGTTGAGAAATTTTCTATCAATCCAAGAAAAATCTTAAATATTCCTATTCCATTAATTAAAGAAGGAGAAAATGCAAATCTTACAATTTTTGATAAAGATTTAATCTGGACAGTTGACATTTCCAAGTTTAAATCCAAATCAAAAAACTCGCCTTTTGATAAACATCTTCTTACCGGGAAATCTGTTGCAGTGATTAATAAAAGGAAAATGTTTTTTGATGATAAATTTTTTAGCATATAAAATAATTCTGAAATAATAATCAATAGTGTATAAAATTAGATACAAATAACTTTTCTATAATTCATTTTTGTGAAATTTTATGGTTATTATTGCTGGCATTTCAATTGAACTATTTTCTCCAACATTTATGGAGAAAAAAATGAAAAAGCTGATTTTTTTAGTTACTGTAATAATTACAACAATTATTCTTACCGGATGCGATATTTATATTAATGACCGGTTTGATGATACTCCGCCTTCACCTCCTACAAATATTAGAACAATAACAGGTGATAAACGAGTTGATATTTACTGGGATCATAGTCCTGAAAGAGATGTTGCTGGCTATAATGTTTATTATAGTTATTCTTATAATGGGAAATATACTTTAATCGGAAGCACAAGCAATAATTATTTTATTGATGATGGATGTGAAAATGGAGTTACTTATTATTATGCTGTAACAGCATATGATTATAATAACAATGAAAGTGAACTTAGCAAAGATGTAGTTTATGATACTCCGCGTCCCGAAGGATTTAATCAAGCAGTTTTTGATTACAACATTTCACCAAATAATTCGGGTTATGATTTCAGCAATTATCAGGTTGTAGCTTACAATAGTGATAATGCAGATTTCTTTTTTGAAAATTATAACGGAACTTATTATGTAACTGTCTGGGAAGATACAGATATTCAAGATATGGGAGAAACAAGAGATATTTATGATGTAAGTTATGCACCCCTTGATGGCTGGGTTACTAAAAAATCAGGAGAAAATATTAAATATACAGAAGCAATAATTGGTCATACATACGTAATCTGGACATGGGATAATCATTATGCCAAAATTAGAATAAAAAATATAACAAGAGAAAGAATGGTATTTGATTGGGCATATCAGCTTGCAGAAGGAAATAGAGAATTAAAAAGAAGTGCAACTGACTTTAATCGAAATAATATGCTCAAAAATATTCTTCGGAAATAATATGTATTTCACTTTTAGTCTGTCAGAAGCATATTCCATAAAAGGGATATGCTTTTTTATTTCTTTTAATTTATTTTATTGATGTAGATTATTGTTGCAAAAATTTTTAAAGGTATTGAATTGAAAAATTTTATTCAAAAAGCTTTTTGTTATTTAGCTTTGATTCTTTTCACACTATTAATCTTTTTTTATACAGAAGAAAATTATTCCCAGAATATTAAACTTTCAGATGTAAACAAAATATTTATTCATATCGAAGATGGATTAAATAATAATGCAATTGATAAGTTTGCAAGTTACTTCTCAGAAAAAAATTTCATAAGTCTGAAAAATGGCAACTCGGGATATTTTAGTGCAAATCAATCATATTATGTCATAAAAGATTTTTTAAGTATTTACAAACCACTATCTTTTAAGCTGACAAATATTGTAACAGATTCAACAAATCCATTTGCATCAGGTGTTTTGAGATATAATAATAACGGAATTAGAGGAACAGCAGTAGTATTTATATCATTACAATTGGTCAATAATCAATGGCGAATTTCACAAATCACAATTAACTAAGTTCTAAATGAGATTTTATTTATCAAGAATTGGTATAAAAGGAATTATCTTAATTTGTTTAATGATTATATTGTTACTATCAGGAATAATATACTCCATATTTTTAAGAAGTAATAAATACAATTGGGAAAATCTTGTTAAAGAAAGAATAAAGAGAAATGAAAGTTTGATTCAAAATTCTTTTAATGAAAAATTAGAATTACTTTTTAATAATGCTGCAAATATAAAAAATGATGTTCGTTCAATAATTATTAATAATAAATTTATATCTGATACTCGTCAATATACTTCTTCGATTTTGCAAATTTATGATGAACAAAAAAATTTATTATTCTGGGATTCAAAATCATTTTTAGAGCAAACACAATATTTCAATTCTGAATTTGTAGGCAAGCCATTCTTTTTTGATAATGACTTATTTGTATACTTAACTGTGATTGATACACTTCAACATGGTCATAAATTATTTTATCTGTCAGTTAATATTCCAGTAGAAAAAAAATATAGTCTTGGAAAAAATAAGAATTTTACTAACTGGTCTGAATTGCTCTCTCAAATACTAAATACTAATGTTGAAATTATTTATAACAAAGATGAAGCAATAAAAAAAGATGGAAGATTTCACTCCTATGATTTAATGAATAACAATAACAAAATTGCTACAGTAATTTTTGAAAAACCTGCAGTTGATTTTATATTGAATGAAATGAGTAACTCAGTTAAAACATTTCAGCTAATTTTACTGTTTTTAATTTTTTTTGATTTAATCTGGATATTGTCCCCTCGAATAAAAAGTCTTAAAAATAATTTAATAAGGTTTTTGCTATATACATTAATAGCAGCATCAATTAGATTATTGCTGTTTATTTTTAACTTTCCTTCATCATATTTCAGAAATTCGTTGACAAATGCTTCATATTTCTCATCAACATTTGCATTTGGAATAGTTCGTTCACCTCTTGAATTTACAATTACAGTAATTACAGTTTTGATTATTGTATCGATAGGATTTAGTTATGCATCAAAATATTATTTGTCAAATAAAAGTTTCAAAAACTCGTGGAAAATATTTATTGCTTTGTGGTTAATATTTTCATTTTTGATATTACTTATCTGGCGAGGATTGGGTGCTTCGCTGCGAAGTGTAATTTTTGACTCTACAATACGTTACTTCAAAGAATTTAATCTTATCCCGGATACCCCAACTTTTTTAATGGACTTAAATATTTTACTTCTTGGAATCTCAGCAATTTTATTTTCTTTAATATTATTAATGTTACTCTATTCTTTTAATCCATTTAAAGGAAATAAAGATTCATCATTAAAATTATTTGCATTGTTATTTGTTCTTTTACAAATATCTGGCTGGGCATTTGACAATTTTCAAAAACAACCTCAAGGGACTCCTGCAATTCGTTTTGTTTATATTAGTGTGATTTTTCTTCTTACATATCTATTATTATTTGGAAATTTCAAAAACTTTCTTAAATACATATACATTGCATTTGGAGCTTCAATAGCAACTGTGAGTCTGCTGACATATTACAATTCTGAAATAGAAAGAGAGTCATTAAAAACTACTGCTCAGGATTTAACACGAGCCAATCAAAATATTTATCAGTTTATGATTTATCAAACATTGAATGAAATACGAAACAATAAAGATGTTTTTGATGCATTCGAGAAGTATAAAAATTTTTACTCATTAGCTTTTGTTACATGGACTAAAAGCCTGCTGCATAATGAATCAATACCTTCATTTATTAATTTTTATGATAAAGAAAAAAAATTGAAAGGTTATTTCTCCTCATTCAAACAAAATATTTCAATAATTGAAAATGAATTGAAAGATTATAATGTTACTAATGATATTACAATTAAAATACTGCCAAATATCTTTGGTGACAAAACTTTAATTAAAGGAATAACAGCAATAAAAAATAATGATAGTATTTTGGGTTATGCAGTAATAGGAGCATTATTCGAAGATATTAATTTTAGATTTCTAAACATGCCAGCATATTTCCTATCTGAGCAGCAAGGAATCTCTTCAGCAATAAATTTAGAGAGAGTTAAGATATTTTATTTTCATAACAAAAAAATATCAAAAGCTTATGGCTCAGTTATTTTATCCCAAGATGATATAAAAAAATTTATTTATGCCGACTTTTCAAAATTCAACGAAGCATGGTTATATTTTAACATAGATAAAGAAAAATATCTTTTTTATGTTCTTAAGTTGAGTGATGATTATTCCAAGATATTAGCTGTTGGAAAAGAGGAAAGAGATTACACCTGGAGTTTATCAGACTTTTTCAAAGTATTTTTTATTCATTCTTTAATAATTCTTCTATCGGTATTCATTGCAGCTTTGTGGAATTATAAATCATTATTAAAATTCCTACAGAGTTACAGGACAAAAATTGCAGCTGTATTTGTAGTAGTAGCTATTGTCCCTTTAATAATATTTTCAGTTTACTTTAAGAATATTACAGAAATCAATAACGAAGAATTTAATTACAATAATTTGTTGAAATTGTCTGAACAATTGAAAGATTATTTTCATAATTATGAAAAAAATAATTTGAAAAATAATTTGTTGATATTTTCAAAAGCATCAGAAGATTTAGGATTGAAATTCACAGTATTTCGTGATAAATATTTGTTATTCAGCACCAATGAAAATTTATATCAATCAAAATTATTTTCTGCAGTTATTCCGGCAAAAATTTATTATGATTTGCAAAGCAAAGGCTACGATAGAGTTTTAATCAAAAATGAATTTGAAAAAATAAATTATAATTCACTTTATTTTAAAATAATTTTTTCGGGTGAAGAATATATTGTTGAAGTGAATGATTTATTTAATGAATTAGAAAATCTTACTCCAGAAAGAGATATAAATGTTTTTATGTTTGGAATAATTTCTCTTGCAGTAATAATGTTGATAATTTTTAGTACGATATTAGCAAATCATATTTCAATGCCTATCAGAAGGCTAACTAATGCTATGCGGTCAGTAGGAATTGGTGATTTGAATATTGAAGTAAAAGGGAAATATTCTGGTGAAATCTATGAACTTGCAAATGGATTTAATAAAATGGTTGCGCAATTAAAGAAAAGTCAAATTGAACTTGCAAGAATTGAAAGAGAAGCAGCATGGAAAGAAATGGCTAAACAGGTAGCTCACGAAATTAAAAATCCTTTGACCCCAATGAAATTATCGGTTCAGCAATTAATTGCAGCTTATAAAGATAAATCTCCAAAATTTGATGATATATTTGATAAAGTTACTTCTACGGTAATCAATCAAATTGAAGTATTAAAAAATATTGCTACCGAATTTTCTAACTTTGCAAGAATGCCAAAATTAAATGTTGAAAAAATTGATTTGAAGAAAGTGACAGAAGAATCAATAAATCTTTTTGCGGATGAAAAGTTATCCATAAAATATGAGATGAAAAATGAAATATATGTATATGCCGATCGTGACCATCTAAGCAGAACAATTATTAATCTTATTCGGAATTCTATTCAGGCTGATGCAAAAAATATTTTAATTACTGCGGAAACTGAAGGTGAATTTTGTTTTCTTAGAATTACAGATGATGGAACTGGAATTCCTGAAGAAAATATTGAAAAAGTTTTTGATGAAAATTTTACTACAAAAAAACAAGGAATGGGATTGGGTTTAAGCATGGCTAAGAAATTTCTTGACAGTATTGGCGGCAGTATTGAAATTGAAAAAACATCAGAAAATGGAACAACTTTTTTAATTAAAATTCCTGTTGCATAAATATGCTTACTCAATATCAACAAAAAGCTCTTGATTACAATAGCCACATTTTGTTGTCAGCAAATGCTGGCTCAGGAAAAACATTTGTTCTTGCAAAGAGATTTGTAAATATTTTACTAAATGATGATGTTCAGCTTGAAAATCTTGTTGCAATTACATTTACTGATAAAGCAGCAGGCGAGCTTAATAAAAAAATTGCAAACGAAATCGATGAACGAATTCAAAATGAAAATGATGATATAACAAGAAAAAAATTAGAAAGTATAAGACGTCAACTCGTTTCGGCTAATATTTCAACTATCCATTCATTTTGTGTTAATGTTCTAAGGGAATTTGCTCCTGAAGCTAAAATAGATGTTAATTTTAATCCAATAGACCAAATAACGGCAGATGAATTATTAGAATTATCAATAGATGAATCACTGAACAATTTAATTTTAGATAAGGAATATCAAGATAAATTAAAGTATTTAATCAGGTTCTTTGGTTCTAAAAAAATTCTTGTTCAACATCTTAAAACTGCAATAGCATCAAGAAAAATTATTGAACAACATCTAAAAGATTTATACACAAGAACAGAAAATGAAATAGCAAATTATTTCGACAAAAAATTTGAAGAGT
>JARYLX010000429.1 GCA_029907415.1 Melioribacter sp. | reverse complement strand
ATTTATATTCGCAGATTCGTCAACATAGGAATGGCATATACCATCTGCATGCCCCATAACCGGAATCCTGGAATTATCCATAATGAATCTTACAAATTCATTCGAGCCTCTCGGTATTAAAAGATCAATATATTCATCCAGCTTTAATAACTCTAAAATTGCTTCTCTATCGGTTGTAGGTACAAATGTTATAATTGAAGAATCGACACCGCATTTTTCAATACCTTTATGAAGAGCATTAACAATTGCAAAATTAGAATTAAATGCTTCTGAACCACCTCTTAGAATTACAGCATTTCCGCTTTTAATGCACAAAGCAGCTGCATCCGAAGTTACATTTGGTCTTGCTTCATAAATAATTCCTATTACTCCAAGTGGAATTCTCATCATTCCTACCTGAATTCCATTCGGACGAATTCTAATATTTGATATTTCTCCTACTGGGTCGGGTAATTGTATAATCTCCCGAATTGCATTAGCCATCGAAGTTAATCTTTCCGATGTTAAAAGAAGTCGGTCTAACATTGCATCAGATAAACCTTTTTCTTTTCCTGCTTGAATATCCTTGCTGTTTGCTTCAAGAATAAAATTTTGATTTGCTAATAATTCATCAGCCATTGACTGAAGAATTTGATTTTTTTGATTTGTACTTAAAAGTGAAAGTTTATATGCAGCTGCTTTACTTCTTTTTGCTAATTCAATTAATTTGTTTTCCATTTTTCTCCTTAAAATTATTGTTCCACTTCAATTAGAACTAATTCATCTCTATGAACAATTTCTTCGGTAGTTAAATATCCAAGTATATTTCTTATTTGATTGCTCTTTTTGCCTTGAATTTTTTTCAAATCACTTGAATTATATTGACTTATACCTTTTGCAATTAATTTCAAATTGCTTTCATCTCTAACATAAATTTCCACAGCATCCCCCTGATTAAAATCACCCTCAATACCAATAATTCCAGAAGGAAGCAATGAAGCACCCTTTTTCTGAATTGCTTTTGCTGCTCCTGAGTCAATAAAAATTTTTCCGCTTGCTGGAAGTGCATATAGCATCCACAATTTTTTTGCAGCTATTGGATTTGGGTTCTTCTTAAAAATTGTGCCTATAAGTTTCCCATTCAGTAAATAATCAAACACTTCACTTTTAGTTGCATTAATTATTATAGTATCTATTCCAAGAATAGTAGCTTTTTGTGCTGCTTCAATTTTTGTTTTCATTCCACCAGTTGAAATATTACTTTTAGAACCGCCTGCTAATTCAAAAATAGAAGAATCAATTTTTTCAACTACTCGAATCAATTTAGCATTTTTATTTTTCTTTGGGTCAGTATCATATAAACCATCAATATCTGTACAGATAATTAGCAAATCTGCTTCAGCTAACATTGCTACATAAGCTGCGAGATTATCATTATCTCCAACTTTTAATTCTTCAGTAGCGACCGTATCATTTTCATTAACAATTGGGAGTGTTCCAAGTTCGAGCAATTTTTTCAAAGTATTTTTTGCATTAACAAATCTCTTTCTGTTGTGAATATCGTCGTATGTCAATAAAATTTGAGAGCATGGAAAATCAAAGAATCGGCTCCAGCTTTGCATAAGAAGAGTTTGACCAATTGCTGCGAGTGCCTGTTTTTCCGGTATAGAACGATGATTCTTTTTTAGTAATTGTGGTTGAGTTGACAAACCAGCTGCAACAGCACCTGAAGAAACAA
>JARYLX010000428.1 GCA_029907415.1 Melioribacter sp. | reverse complement strand
AGTGATTTTATCTAATGGCTTTCTAATGTTTTTTGTTATCTTTTTGAATTCACTTGCAGAAAGACCTGTTATTTTTTTGAATTGATTTGACAAATGCTGAACGCTGCTGTATCCTAATTTGAAAGCAATTTCACTTAAAGTAAGTTCATCATATTTTAATAATTCTTTTGCTCTTTCAATTTTTTGCAAGATAATAAATTGCTCAATAGTAATGCTTTCTAGTGAGGAGAAAAGTGAACTTAAGTAATTGTAATCAAGCCCAATGTTTTCTTCGATAAGTCTGGAAAAATTTTTATTGCCAATTAAAAAATCTTCATTACTATAAATTGTAGAAATTATAATGCTTTTAATTTTTTCAACAATTTTTGCTTTTCTATTTTCAAGCAATTCAAATCCATTTTCTTTTAGGACTTTTTTGATTTCATTTAACTTATTTTTATCAATATCTGAGGTGGTTTCAACTTCTCCAAGAGAAATTTTATTTACGACTACACCAATATTTTCTAATTCTTCCTTAACAACTTTTATGCATCGATTACAAACCATGTTTTTTATGTAAAGAATAGTCGTTTTAGAAATCATTTTTTATTGTTGTTTTTCTTTTTTGTATCGGGGCTGTATAAATATTTATCATCCTCGGAATATTTACTCAGAATATCATGATTATTTTTGTCTTTGAAATCTTTTCTGCTTTTTTCGTGATTATATTTTGGGGTTTGAATTTTTTCATGATTCATACTGCTCTTAGAATTATTGTTCAAAATCTCAATCCTTTTGTTTTTATTATTTCTTTCTGCATTTATGTTGTATTTAATTTCCGCTTTAATAATCTTTTTATTTTGTTGTAGATTTTGTTTTGAATTTGGTAATGAATAATTATTTATGTTTTGTCCTTGAGCTAAGTCTATTTTATAATCCGGAATTTGATTTAATGATTCTTTTTTATATGTGTTTTTAATCTCTTGTGCTGCCGGTTTTTCCCCTGGTTCTTTCTTGTTAACAATTTTAGAAATAACAATTGTTAAAATTGTCAATATGACAGTTACTTCCAGAATTATGTATATGATTGGTATTAATTCCATAAAACAAATAAATAAAAAAATTTCTTTGGTTACAATTATGATGTGTAAAATAATTATATAAATTGATACAGAAAAAAATGAATTTTTTTAGTGTGAGTTATAACAAAAAGTATAGAGATGATTTTGTAAAATCAATTACCTTGCAACAGGCATAATTTTGAGTTCTACTAATTTCTCATCATTATCAGTATAATAATTGAGCAAATTAATATTTGTTCTGTCAGAAGAGTATGTTCTATCAGATGAATTTTGATTATTAAGATTATTTGAATTATTACTTCTATTAATTTCATTTTTGAATTTGTTCAGTGATTCACTTTTTCTGAATACAGGATTAGAATTCATTATTTCTATTCTTGGTTTCAAATTTTTTGTTTTATAATATGTTGTTTTTTTAGTTCTATAATTTTGTGAATAAGAATTATTTCTGTATTGATTCTGGTTATTTACTGGTTCATTTCTTTCTATTTTTGTGGTGTAAACATTTACCACTGGTTTTGGGTTAATTATCCGTTGAGGAATATTTAGTTGATTAAATTTGTTTTTCTCTTCTTCTATGATTGGATTTTTCTCGGCTTTAATTTTATATGAGATGTAAGAAATTATAATTACTATCATCATTAATCCGAAGAAGAGAATCAAACT
>JARYLX010000427.1 GCA_029907415.1 Melioribacter sp. | reverse complement strand
GAAGTGCTCCACTTTTGTAATAAGTTTTGCTGAAACCTTCCTGAACATCGTTTACATAATTTGGTTCCGCCCAAAGTTCTCCAGTTTCATAATACCATTTTGATGTGCCTTCAAGTTTTCCATTGTGATAATGCCATTCCATACTTTTTGTGCCGTCTTCAAAATACCAGGTTGAAATGCCTTCTTCTTTACCATTAACAAAGTTCCATTCTTTCCAGAGTTTCCCGTTTTCATAATATTCTCTATAAATTCCGTGTCTAACTCCATTAACATAAGTTCCTTCCGATTTCAATTTGCCATTTTTATAATATTCTCGTTTAATTTCCTGAGAAAAAATTATAATTGAAGTTATCAGAATGAACAGAAAAATTTTTTTAATCATATGCCCATATTTTTTTTGCGAAATTACATAAAAGTTTTTATACATTTGTAAAAATAACATTATCACCTAAAATAATAATGAAAGGCAATAGATGAATTCTTTAATTAAGAAGTATATAATTTTTCTTTTAATTTTTTCATCAAGAATTTATTCACAGGAAATAAAATTTTATGGAGAACCACAAGCTGGAGGAATAATAATTGGCAAAGGAGAAAATGTTAAAGCAGCATGGCTTAACAACAAAAAATTAACAGTTGATAAAAAAGGGATTTTTGTATTTGGTTTTGATAGAGATGCAAAAGGTAAATTCATTTTAAAAGTAGAATTGAAAAATGGGGAAATATCTAAGTATGAATATGACATTGAAAAAAGATTATACGAAGTGCAAAAATTAACAGTGCAAAAAAAATATGTGACCCCCCCTAAAAAGGAGTTATCAAGAATTGAAAAAGAAGCAAAGATAATTAAAGATGCTTATTCAAAAATTGGAATACTTAAATCCGCAATGTTTTCTTCGGGATTTGTATATCCTGTTGATACTATAAAAATTACGGGAGTATTTGGAAGCCAAAGAATTTTAAACAGAAAATTAGCGAACATTCACAATGGAGTTGACTTTGCAGCAAATGAAGGTGATTCAATTTATGCAATATCTGATGGCATAGTTCAATTGGCAGAAGAAAATTTTTATTTCAATGGAAATTTTGTATTGCTTAATCATGGGCAGGGATTAAGCAGTATTTATCTTCATCTAAGCAAAGTATTTGTTAAAAACGGTGACAAAGTTAAAAAGGGAGAAGTGATAGGTCTTGCAGGTTCTACTGGTCGCTCAACAGGTCCGCATCTTCATTTAGGAGTAAAATGGTATAATAAAAGAATTGACCCGATGAGTTTACTTGAAATAAAAGAAATTGAATAATTTGTAGATTAAAGACTAATTTATTGTTAGTAAATTAAATAAATTATAGAATCTTTAACCTGCAACTTACAATCATCAATTACAACAATTCTAAAATATTGTCTATGACTTTCGTCCCGCTCACCAAAAGTATATTTTTGCTTTGATGACCATTAGCAACCAGAATACAGTCAGCTCCAATTTCAGATGCAACTTCATAATCATGTAGTGTATCTCCTATTAATAAAGTTTCGCCTTTTCCGTTTCCGAGTTTTTTCATTAAATCAATTCCAAGATGTAATTTGCTTGCTGCATATATATTATCCAATCCAACAATATATTTGAAATATTTTCTCAGGTTAAAATAATTTATCATTTCTTCGAGTGTGTGCAGGGAATAAGCAGAAAGAATTGATTGTTCTATCCCTATTCCGTTAATTTTTTCAAGAA
>JARYLX010000426.1 GCA_029907415.1 Melioribacter sp. | reverse complement strand
ACTGTAAAAGGTTATGTTATTGACCCGCTTGATGCTATTGGTGAATGGGGCGATAATCCTCTTTATGCCTTTACACATACAATGTATGCTAATAATTTGACAGTTCGTTTTGACATGATATTAATTTCACAGGCAGTAAAAGATTTAGGTGGAATTGAATATGTAAATGGCACATATACAATTGTAGGAAATGATGGCAATCATTTTAATAAAGCAATTAATTATGGCTTTAATTCTTTTGGAAAAGAACTTGCTGACTCTTTAATTTCTGCATCAGACCACTTGCCGGTGTATGCAACTTTTAAATTCTCTGGCTCTACTGATGTAAAAGATGATTACAAATATGGTTTATATTATCTCAAACAGAATTATCCAAACCCTTTCAATAATGAAACTACTATAAATTATTCAACTCCATTTGCATCGTTTGTAACACTGAAGGTTTATGATTTGCTCGGAAGAGAAATAGCAACAATTGTTGAAGATTTCAAATCTGCTGGCAATTATCAAGTTAAATTTTATGCAGATACGTATTTTCTATCAAGTGGAATTTATTTTTATAAATTAACTGCACAAAATTTTTCTGAAATTAGAGCAATGGTTTATATTAAGTAATTATGTGAAACTTCTGAAAAATATATTTCAAATTGACTGTCATTCTCGCTGCCATAGACATTTCAATGGAAGATAGCGGGAATCTACTTAATAGTTAATGGATTCCTGGTTACACAGGAAAGACGAATTGAATTTTTAAGAAAACTATATTTTAATTAAAATAGAAATCAATTATGTCAGAAGAAGAAATTTATTCTTTATTAATTAAGAAATTAAGCAAAGATTTATCAATTCCTGGTGAATCTCTTCCTGCAAAGGCTGAACAAAAATTTATTAGGGAATATTTGATTGAAAAGGTTAAAGAATTAATGTCCCAAAATTTTGACAGGTTTATAATTAATCTTTATAGAATAGATGTTGATGAAAATAAAGTTCATGAAATTTTGCATTCGAAAGATAAAACAACAATTCCTGAAAAACTTGCTGATTTAATAATCGAACGACAGCTGCTGAGAATAAAAACTCAATTAATGTATAAAAAGGGAGAGTTATAAATTTTTTTTACTCTTTCAGTCTCACTATCTTTCAGAAGAATAAAATAATATTTTGATATGATAAGAGAAATTTTCAATAAGTACCCAATCATTGATTATATTGCAATTGTTTTTGGTTCTGCAATAATGTCAATTGGAATAGGAGTATTCCTTGTAGATGCGCGTGTAGTTCCAGGTGGAGTTAGTGGTCTTGCTATGGCAATTTATTATTTATCGGGGAACAAAATTTCAGTTGGAATTCTTGTCTGGCTGCTGAATGTTCCTTTATTTATCTGGGGATTAAAAGAATTAGGTAAAAAATTTGGGATGAGAACTTTTGTGGGATTTTCTCTTAATTCATTTTTTATTGATTTATTCAGAGGTGATATTCCAGGTTTGCAGTCAATTCAACTTCATAAATCTCAAGCTGTATTAGACCTTTACAAAAATGATTTTCTCTTTATGATTATTATTGGCTCTGTTCTTCTTGGAGTTGGGCTTGGAATCATTTTTAAATTCAAAGGCACTACAGCTGGTTCTGATATAATTGCTTCTATACTTCACAAACGATTTGGAATTAAACCCGGTCAGGCAATTATGATAATTGATTTTTTTGTTATTGCACTGGCTGGATTTATTATTGATATCAAGAATCTTT
>JARYLX010000425.1 GCA_029907415.1 Melioribacter sp. | reverse complement strand
AGCTACGTTGCCACTACCAGAAACCAAACATTTTTTTCCTTCCAGAGTTTGTCCTCTTGTAGCCAGCATTTCGGTAGCAAAGTAAACTGCACCATATCCTGTTGCTTCAGGTCTAATAAGAGAGCCACCCCAGTTTAATCCTTTACCAGTAAGAACTCCGGTAAATTCATTCATTAATTTTTTGTATTGTCCAAATAAGTACCCAATTTCTCTACTGCCTACACCAATATCACCTGCAGGTACATCTGTGTCTGGACCTATGTGTCTAAACAATTCATTCATAAAACTTTGGCAAAAGCGCATAACTTCTGCATCACTTTTACCTTTAGGGTCAAAATCAGAACCACCTTTTGCACCGCCCATTGGTAAAGTTGTAAGACTATTTTTAAAAACCTGTTCGAAAGCTAAAAATTTTAGCAAACCTAAATAAACCGATGGGTGAAATCTTAAACCACCTTTGTAAGGACCAATTGCACTATTCATCTGAACTCTAAATCCTCTGTTAATTTGAATTTCTCCCTGATCATCAACCCAAGGAACTCTAAACATAATCACTCTTTCTGGTTCAATAATTCTTTCAATAATTTTTTCTTTCCTATACTCAGGATGTTTTTCTACAACTAATGATAAAGATGATACAACTTCATAAACTGCTTGATGGAACTCAGGTTCATTTGGATTTTTTGACTTCACTAAATCCATAATATAACTGACAAAGTCCGACATTTTGATACTCCATTATTTAGTTTGATAATTGAATTTAATGAATTAATATCATGTAATATTAAAAATAAGTGCATAATTATGCAATACTATTTATAATTATTCATAAAAATTTTTTATTATTTTAGACATAATATCAATTTATTTTAGTTAATAGATTGTTAGTAAATTTAGAAAATGAGTGTCCAGAGGATATAATCTAAGATTAGAATTAATGCAGAACTTAACACGAAAGAACGGATTGTAGATAATCCAACCCCTTCAGCCCCTCCTTCAGTCTTAAAGCCAATATGACAACCAAGTAAAGAAGTTACAGCACCAAATACCATTCCTTTGAATAAACCAAACATGAAATCAGCAAAAATAAAATATCTTCTTACCGATTCAAAAAATACACTATAAGAAACTCCTAGAAAAAAATTTGAAATAAAATAAGCCCCAATAGTTGCAATCACATTCGCAAATATTACAAGGATTGGCATCATAATAATTGATGCAAAGAATCGAGGTGTTGCTAAAAATCTAACTGGACTAATACCCATAGTTTCAAGTGCATCAATCTGTTCTGTAACTTTCATTGAACCAAGTTCTGCTGCTATTGACGCACCTACTCTTCCGGCAATTACAATCGCAGTAAGAACTGGACCAAGTTCTGTTATAATAGCTCTACTTGTTGCAGCTCCTAAAAATGAAAGTGGCGCTAATCCTTTCAATTGATATGCAGCCTGCCAGGCAGATACAGCGCCAGTAAAAATTGCAATGATAAAAACAAGCGGTAACGAATTTACTCCAATATGTTCCATTTGATATACAAAATTCTTTCTTCCTTTAATTAACGATGGGGCATAAAACAATATTTCTCCAAGTAATTTAAATACCTGTCCACTCTCTTGAAAAAAATATAGTGTAGTCTTTCCTATTTTTTGAAATAAATTTAGTATCATAGATAAATTTTCATTTTAACAAAACTAATAAAGTTGTTTGATTTTAGAAATTACTTCATCTGCATCTTCACAATTAATT
>JARYLX010000424.1 GCA_029907415.1 Melioribacter sp. | reverse complement strand
ACATTGTTCCCAAACGAAGTATTGAATTACAAATATTACATTGCTTGGGATTCATCACGTGTTGATCCAAACAGTCCAAATTATATCCCTGGACTAGAACTAACCAATGGCTGGGAAGAACCTGGTGTTACTGGCGGTGCTGACAGAAAATATACTTACACAGATCAAACAGAACAAATTGTGCCGGGAGATTTTGGTGCAGAATATCAATTCTTTAATAGCATTCATCCAAATGGTGTAATTAAAAATCCAATTAAACTCAAATTCAAAATTGATATGACTCCTGCTACAAATGTAGCTACAAATGCTACCAATCCTCTCTTTAGACCAGGACTTGATACTGCATATATTCAATTTGATGGTTCACTCATCCCAATTACTCAAGGCAAAACAATGTATGGTGCAGATAATCGTGTTATGTTAAGCGACCCGGATGGTGATATGATTTATACTGGAGAAATTGATTTGAATCCTCCAACATTTTATCAAGTTTGTTATCGCATTGTTTATACATCTCCTCAGGGTGAAATATGGAATGGCGGTGGAGTTCAAAAAGGAAGAAGATATTATCAATATATTTTGCCAGTAAGTATCAATCCAGTTGTATGGCCTGATACTTATGAATTAGCATTAATGCAATGGAAAGCATCAGATTTAACTGTTGAAGACCATCCAGATTTAGGTCTAGTAACAGATGTTGAAGCTGTAAACATCATACCAAGTGAATATAAGCTATATCAAAATTATCCAAATCCATTCAATCCAAGCACAGTAATTACTTATGCAATTCCTAAAGCAGAAAATATTAAATTGGAAATTTATAATGTGCTTGGTCAAAAAGTAGTAACATTGTTTGAAGGTCAGCAATTTGCTGGAACTCATAGCATTTCATGGAATGCAAAAAATAATTTTGGTCAATATGTTGCATCTGGTATTTATTTTGTAAAATTAACTGCGGGTTCGTTCTCATCAGCTAAAAAGATGATGTTAATAAGATAAATTACAACTCGTGTTTTTATGATTATGAAAATATAACTCAACCCCTTCTCTTTCGAAGAGAAGGGGTTAAAAAAATCTGATTTAACATTCCATCTTTTTTTAAGAGTTGGTTTTTGGTTGAGTTCATTAAAGAGATTAAATAAACAAAAAGCAAATTGATTTCTTTGAAAACATGAGTTCATTTTTTAGATTATTCCTCAACCAAATGGCGGACTCAGAATTAAAGAAATAGAATCATATGGTCATTCTAACTTGCCTAAGGCGAGGAAGAATCTTTTATAAAATTTATGATTGTGAGTAAATAAAGAGAGAGATTGTGGTTGAGCTTTATAAAATGTGTTGACATTTTCACACAACTTCTCGTAGAGATACAAAGAGTAAGTTCAAAAAAAATTTTAAGCATTAATAAAATTTATTAAATATTTCTAATGAATAATCAAAAATAAAATGAAAATTACTTTTCAAATATTTTTATTACTTATAATTTCATCTGCAATTGATTTATTTCCTCAGAATAATGATGAATTTATAAGAGGAGTGGACATTTCATTTACTCCTCAAATTGAAGATTTAGGTGGCAAATATAAATTAAATGGTCAGGTAAGTGATATATTAGATATACTGAAAGAAAAGGGAGTAAACTATGTAAGACTTAGAATTTGGCACACGCCAAAAGATGGTTATTGTGGCTTAGAAAAAACTATTCAATTTGCAAAACGAATAAAAGAAAAAGGATTTAAATTCTTACTCGA
>JARYLX010000423.1 GCA_029907415.1 Melioribacter sp. | reverse complement strand
ACAGTGTAATAGTAGCAGGAAACTTAACAAAAGATCCTGTCTTCAGACAAACATCAAACAACACTCCTGTTGTTAATTTTCACATTGCAGCAAACAGAAGATACAAAGACAGCAACAATCAATGGCAGGAAGATGTTTGCTATGTTGGAGTAGTTGCATGGAACAAATTAGCAGATAGCTGCCGCGACCGCCTTAAAAAAGGTAGTGCAGTTTTAATCGACGGCGAACTTCAAAGCAGAACTTTCAAAACTGAAGATGGCAAGAACAGAACAATTGTTGAAATTAAAGCAAAGAGAATTCAATTCTTAAACAAATTTAATAAATCACAAGGCAATGGAGAGGCGAACAACAATGATGTCGTCTCTGAAAGTGATGATTCAGATTTTGAAGACAACTCATTTGATAAATTCTTAACTGATGAAGAATCTGATTTGATGAAAGACAATCAATAATTAAGAGAAGAAAATGAAAACTACAAAAAAAATAAAACGAGTAATCGAAGGATATATTGATTACAAAGATGCTAAGCAATTACAGAAATTCATTACGGATCAGGGGAAGATAATTCCCCGCCGTATTACCGGTTTAAGTGCAAAACAACACCGTGAATTGGTAAGAGCTATTAAAAGAGCTCGTCATCTAGCAATTCTGCCTTATGTTGCAGAAGCAGTTAAGTAAAAAGGAGAAGGTAATGAAAGTAATTCTAAGAAAAAACTTTGAACAGCTTGGAAAAGTTGGCGACATAGTAACAGTTAAAGATGGTTACGCAAGAAATTATCTTATTCCCCGCCAGATTGCTTATCAGGCAACAAAGGGAAATATTCGTGCACTGGAAGAAGAAAAAAAACAGATACTTAAAAAAGAAGCAAAAGAACTCGAAGCTGCTCAAGCTCTTGCAGCTGAACTCGAAAAAGTATCTGTTACAATTCCAGTTAAAGTTGGCGAGGAAGATAAAATCTTCGGAACCGTTACCAATCAAATGATTGCTGATGCTCTGAAAGAAAAGGGCTATGATTTGGATAAACGCAAAATTGAAATTACCGAGCCAATTAAATCGCTTGGAATTTACAGTGTTTCGATAAAACTTCATCCGAATGTTACAGCAACTGTAAAAACATGGGTTGTAAGAGAATAGATAAAAAGCCGGTTAAATGCCGGCTTTTTATCGTCTTAGTCCCAACTAACTAATTCATTAACTAAAATTAAGATTTGGAATGAAAGAGATAAGATTTAGACTATTCCTGGTTTTAGGAGCTATTGCTCTTTCTGTCTACCTTTTAATCCCTACCTATAAAGATTATCTGAATAACAAAAAAGTTACTCAACAACTAAGTTTTCTTGAAGACAGTCTAAAAAAGAGCAATCCTAACTTACCAGCAATTCAAATTAAAGAATTTATTAACAACAAAAGAGACAGCATATTATCGAATAACCCGGATTACAGAGCTGCCCGCGAAAAAAGAGTTAAACTTGGTCTCGATTTACAGGGTGGTATGTATCTCGTAATGGAAGTCAATACTGCAAAACTACTTGAAAAATTAGCCAAAGACCCTGATGACCAGTTTAATCAAATTTTAAAAGAAGCAGAAAATGAATCCAGATTATCAAATGAAAATGTTGTTTCTATACTTGCTCGTAAATTAAAAGAAAAAGGAATTTGGAAGAATTATTTCTCCTCTATGACAATCATTGTTAGTGTAGATCTAACCTTGTCGAGCCGGCGTATTCGCCAGGTTACTATCTCTTTCAGCTTATCCATTGTTTCGGATTTAACTC
>JARYLX010000422.1 GCA_029907415.1 Melioribacter sp. | reverse complement strand
ACAGTAATTGATTTAAAACTTTGATTGAAGTTTATTTTGATATTTCTTTTTTCGTAACCAATTGCAGAAATTATCAATACATAATTTCCATAAGGAACATTTTTAATTTCAAAAAAACCATTATCATCAGCTGCATCGCCATAAAATGTTCCTTCAATAACGACATTAGCACCAATTACTGGCTGAGCATTTTCATTTATTACTCTTCCTTTAATTGAGCCGCTTTGTGCATATAGATTTGATAAAACCAATAAAAATAAAACACATAATTTTTTCATATCATTTCTCCTCAACATTTATGTATATTACATGGGCGGCTGAGGTGGCGGATTGTTAAAATCAACAACAATATTAATATCCGGTGTAATTCTGCCTGCTTGAATTTTTAACTTTGCTGGCTTAGTCTGGTCTCCATTAATGCAATAAACTCCCACAACAAACCAATCTTTTCTATCAAGTGAAATTTCTGGTGATTTAGATTGTGCTACAACAACATAAGAATATTCTCCCTCGCCAAGCTGCAGTATTGGCAAAAAATTATTTTCTACTGAGTTATAATAAAATTCTTTTGAATTATATGGAATTGAATCAGAAACAAATGAAAGATTAGGCGGGAAAAAATCTTCACTTTTTGTAATTGGATTTTTGAAAACTACAAGATGAGTCCTTTTTATACCTTCATGCCATTTACCAATAAAAGTAATTTTGCCTGAAAAACCTGTAGGACCAGATGGTTTTTCAAGTTCAGGTTCAATTCCTTTATCGCAGCTATGTAATAAAAATGGAGATGCAACTATTAAAAACAATAAAAATTTTCTTATCATCATCTACCTTTTTTTGTTATTAAAATAAAATAATATTACATAATCAACAATAACCTTGTAATTCTACATGCTATAAAATGAAGAATCTCTTTGTTAAGGAAGAATGTTACTTTTTCATTTTTACTCTAATAATCTTAATTTTGTATAAAAAATACGGGGTTTGTCATATGAGAAAAATGTTCGTAGTATTATTGTCTGTAACCCTTTCTTTATTTGCACAAGAAAATAACAATGATGAGACAAAAGCAGAGGTAAAAGAATTAATTGAATTCCACAATGTAATTTATCAACTATGGCATACTGCATGGCCTGAAAAAAATATTAGTATGATGAAATCATTAATGCGACCAATTGATGAAGGTTTTGAAAAAATAAAATATGCTGAACTTCCAGGAATTTTAAGAGATAAAAAAGAAAAGTGGGATGAAGGTGTAAGAAAGCTGGATGCAGTTATTGAAAGATATAGAGCTGCACTTGTCAAAAACGATACATCTGCAGTACTTAAAGCAGCAGAGCAGCTTCACTCTCAATATGAATATCTTGTTAGAATAATCAAGCCAGTCATTAAAGAACTCGATTCTTTTCATCAAGAATTATATATGCTTTATCACTATTATACTCCAAACTATGACTACAATAAAATCAAAAAGTCTGCAGAAATTTTAAAAACAAAAATGAATGAACTGATGAATGCCAAATTGCCTGTAAGACTTGAGAATAAGAAAGAAGAATTCAACAAGTGTAAAAATGAATTAAATAATGCAGTAAATAAATTAAATTCATCAGTAAAAAAAGGAAATGTAAAGAAAGACATTATTAATGCAGTTGAAGAAGTTCATTCAAAGTATCAAAATCTTGAGAAGATTTTTGATTAACAAAATTAATGATTACAACTGCAGTTCTTTCCCGTTTTAACTTTTTCGAATGCTTCTTTTCCTTCTATAAAGGAAAACCAGGCAATTGCT
>JARYLX010000421.1 GCA_029907415.1 Melioribacter sp. | reverse complement strand
TTTTCTTTTTTCCATCATAAGCTTTTTCTACGGCTGCATCAAAAACCATTTTCGATGCAAACCAGATATCTGGGCCTGTGCCGTCTCCTTCTATAAAAGGAATTATTGGATTATCGGGCACCGAAAGTTTTCCATCTTTAATTGTAATTTTTTCTCCTTCGGTAGGAACAATAATTTTTTTGTACTTTGCCATGAACACTCCAATTTTATATACTTAATAAATTTTGATGGATATAACAACCAAATATCCAAATCAAAATTAAGCAGAATAAATCAAAAACCAAACTGATGTTTTTATAAAAGTAATCTATAAAACTCTTAAAAGTGCTTGATATACTTTGGCAAGTGGTAAACCCACAACATTGTAATAACAGCCATTTATTTTTTTTATAAATACAGCCCCGAAATCATCTTGAATTCCATATGCCCCAGCTTTATCCATTGGACTTTTAGTTGAAATATATTCTTTAATTTCATCATCAGAAATTTTTCTGAATGTAACTTCTGTTTTTTCGTAATCAACTATCTTTTTATTGTTTAAGACATTGCACACTATAAAACCTGTATAAACTGTGTGTGTTTTTCCACTTAAAAGTTTTAAGATTCTAAAAGCATCTTTTTCATCTTTTGGCTTGCCTATAATTTTTTTATTAAGAACTACTATTGTATCGGCAGTAATTATAATTCCATCCTGTTTTCTTTTTAAAGCTTCTTCAAATTTATGATTGGCAAGACGTTTAACTGTTGCAATCGGATGTTCACCATCAAATATTTTTTCATCAACATCGACTGAAAAAACTTTAAAGTTAATTCCGAGTTGTTTTAATAATTTTTTTCTGCGTGGTGATTTTGATGCAAGGTAAATTGGTAAATCTGTCTTCAACATTTTACAAAATCTTTTAGTGGAATTATGAATGGAACAAACGAATAGTTAATTAACGGAATAAAGCTTTAATACTTCCCCAGGTTCTTTTAACACTTGATACACTATGTGCAACAGAAACTGGAGCAGAATAAGAAACAGTACCGTCATTATCTACAATTTTCAATTTGTAAGTATAAACCGCATCCAAGGACTTGAAAGCTGTTTGGTCAATGAATTCATAAGTTTTGTCTGCTCGTGGTTCAATTCTTGCAATTGGAATAAAACTGCCTGATGCAGTTGCTCTTTCAATAACAAAATAATTAAGATTAGTTTCAGATGAAGTTTTCCACTCGAGAATTACATTTCCATCTTTACTTGTTGCAGTAAAATAAATCAATTGTGCACCGGCATAAATAACAGAGGAAATTATAATGACAAGCAATATGTTAAATTTGATATTCATCATAATTTTGCGACAGCAATATATCTTAGAAAAATTATTTTGTCAAGTAGTTATTAAACTCTTTTATATCCATCCCAATTTCCAAAGTAAAATTTGAGAAATATAATTCCTGCATAAAGTATCACATAAAATGGAAGTGCTAACCAGGCTCCAATTAAACCTAATTTTAGTATTACTCCGAGAAAGAATGCAATCGGGACAAAAACAAACCAATTTGCAATTACTTCGGCCATCATAACAAAAAATGTTTTTCCTGCTGCCTGCAAGCCATTGGCAAGAACAACACCAAATGAATAAAATATTTGACCAAATCCTGCAATTCTCAAGGCTGGAACGGCTGTATCAATAACTTTGTAATCATTCGTTGTAAGAATTAAAATTGCTTTTGGAACAGAAATAAAAATTAATCCTACAAACAATGTATAAATCGCTGCAATTTTACTCGTTTCAAAGCCGTAATGTTTTGCAAGTTTA
>JARYLX010000420.1 GCA_029907415.1 Melioribacter sp. | reverse complement strand
GAAGAAGGCATCACAAAAAAAATCGTGGAAAAACAACTTTCTGAATCTCTCTCTTCGGCGGTTTCAGAGTCGATGTCAAAAATCGACATAGCCTACGAGCCTGTCTGGGCAATTGGAACTGGAAAAGTAGACTTAAATCCATGAATTACATCAAGACCAAAAATTAATGGGATTTTTAAGCGAGATTCTTCGACAGCTATTTTTTGCAATCTTTTTGTTTCTTCTGCACCAAAAATATTAAGAAGAGAACCAATTTTACCCTGTCGAATTAATTCTTCATGCCCTTCTTTTGGTTTTGGTGTTTTTGTTCCTGTATCAGTTCCCCCTGTAAATTGAACAAGTTGACCAACCTTCTCTTCAAGTGTCATTAAAGATAAAATCGAGTCTACTCGTTGATCAAATGTTTTTACTTGTGCTTTCATTGAAAATGTTATAAAAAATAATAAAAGAATTTTTTTCATTATGTCCTCAAAAAATTAAATCAATATGTTAAACCGTAACCGTATGGAAAGAGTGGGTTGTAATTATTATCACCAATGTTAATCGGAACCTGTGACATACTCCTCGGCCATGAGTGAGATAATTTGCCGGTTGGTTTATAATCACCAAATATTACATCAGCAATTCCATCACCTTCAGTTCCTGGCAGCCATGCAGCAATGAATGCATCACAGTCTTCAATTATATTTGTTATAATCATTGGTCTACCTGAAATTAAAATAATTATTAGAGGAATTCCTTTTGCACGAATTTTAGCAATTAGTTCTAAATCTTCTTGAGATAAATTCAAGTCAGTTCTATCTCCCTGTCCTTCTGCATAAGGTTTTTCTCCAATTACTGCAATAGCAACATCTGCATCAGACAAATTATTTCCATCAATTGAATAAGTAACAGAACTATTTTGTGAAACAGCTTTTTTTATTGCTTCTAAGATTGTAGTTCCTTTTGTGATATTTCCTTCAGCACCCTGCCATGCAATTGTCCAGCCTCCGCACTGGAGTCCAATATCATTTGCAGCTTTACCTGCTACAAGAATTTTCTTATTGTTTTTTGACAAAGGCAATATTTTATTATTCTTTAATAACACTAAAGATTGTCTTACTGCTTCTCTTGCTATTGCTCTATGTTCCTGACTTCCAACTTTTGATAATAATGAACGGTCTGCAAAAGGTTTTTCGAATAACCCGAGTTGAAATTTAATTCTCAAAATTCTTCTTACAGCATCATCAATTCTGCTTACAGAAATTCTATTCTCGTTTACGAGTTGCTTCATACTTACAAAAAAGTTTTTGTAATCATGTGGCAACATAACCATGTCGATACCGGCATTAATTGCTGTTTCAAGTTTTGTTTTATAATCACCTCCTGGTAGCTGATCAACTCCACCCCAATCACTAACAACAAATCCCTGAAATTTTAATTCACCTTTCAGAACATCAGTAATCCAATATTTATTACCATGCATTTTTTGGCCAAAAATGCTACTGTAAGAAACCATTACACTTCCAACTCCAGCATTAATAGCAGAAATATATCCTGGAAGATGAATTCTTCTTAATACTGATTCATCAACCTGAGTATCTCCCTGATCTTTTCCGTCTTTAGTTCCTCCATCTCCAAGAAAATGTTTTGCACATGCAAGAATAGAAAAATTACTGCTCCCAAGAATTTCTGTTTGATATCCACGAACAGCAGCAGCACCCATCATTTCAGCTAATTCAGGTGTTTCTCCAAAACCCTCATAAGTTCTTCCCCATCTTTCATCTTGTGGAACAGCAATGCAAGGTGCAAAAGTCCAATCAATTCCAG
>JARYLX010000041.1 GCA_029907415.1 Melioribacter sp. | reverse complement strand
TTCAACTTCTACAATAATACAAATAAGCAATAAATTGGCAAATATTGAAGGTATTGATTCCATAATATATGATACAATTTATTCAAGTGAATCTCTTATTGAATTGCTAAATTCTTATGATGAAAAAACACGAACTAGTTCTATAAATTCTTCTTTTCCCTAAAAAGATAAATTAATAATACCCCGGTTATTATACTAAAAAGACTTAATAATAGACTTAAATCAAGTCCCCATACAAATTTATCTACCCATTTTCTTTCTGTCCAGCCAAATAATTCATCTTTAGTTTCAATCATTACCTGAGTTTTTGTAAAAATTTCTCCACCATAGATGATCCAGATAACAAATGAAATAATAATTATAGATAAGAAAACATATAACACTATTTTTTGCTTTCTATTCATAATGCTTGCCTAAAATTTTTATATTTAACAAAAAGATTCTCATATAAATTCACTAAATTGAATCTGTAAAAGAAATGACTTAATTTTTCATAAGAGAATTAAATCATAGATTTACTAATAAGGGAATTATTATGAAAATTCACGAATTTCAAGCCAAAGAATTACTGAAAAAATATGATGTCCCAATTCAGGATGGCATTCCTATAAAAAATATTTCTGAATTTGATGATGCTATTGCCAAGCTTCAATCTCGAGGAATAAATCAGTTTGTAGTAAAATCACAAATTCATGCTGGAGGGAGAGGAAAAGGAAAAATCTATAATCCGAATAATAAAGAGGAATTAATCTTAGAAGGTGGAGTAAAATTTACTACATCTGTTGAGAAAGCGAAAGAATATGCCTCAAAGATGTTAGGAAATCTTTTAGTTACTCATCAAACTGGTCCTGAAGGCAGAATTGTTAAAACGGTTTTTATTGCTGAAGGTTTAGATTACAAAAAAGAACTTTATCTTGGAATACTACTCGACCGGAGTGTTTCAAAAAATGTAATTATGGCATCAACTGAAGGAGGAGTTGAAATTGAAAAAGTAGCAGAAGAAACCCCAGAAAAAATTCTAAAAGTTTGGATTGACCCAGCAGTAGGATTGCAACCTTATCAAGCAAGAGAACTATCTTTTGGACTTCAACTCAATGGAACAGCATTTAAGAACTTTATTGCTTTCTTAATGAAATTATATAAAGCTTATGAGGAAACTGATGCTTCACTCTTAGAAATAAATCCATTAATTATTACAAATGATGACCGTATAGTTGCACTCGATGCTAAAATGAATTTTGATGATAATGCACTCTATCGTCATCCAGAAATTGCTGCTTATCGGGATTTGGATGAAGAAGAACCACTTGAAATAGAAGCTTCAAAATACAATCTTAATTACATCAAACTTGATGGAAATGTAGGCTGTATGGTAAATGGGGCAGGACTTGCAATGGCTACAATGGATATTATAAAATTAGCCGGAGGTGAACCAGCAAACTTTTTAGATGTTGGCGGAACTGCAAACAAAGAAACTGTTGCTAATGGATTTAAGATTATTCTTTCAGACCCAAATGTTAAAGCAATACTAATTAATATTTTTGGTGGAATTGTTCGATGCGACAGGGTTGCTCAAGGCGTAATTGATGCAGTAAAAGAAATTAATGTTACAATTCCTGTTGTAATCCGTCTTGAAGGTACAAATGCAGAACTTGCAAAAGAAATGCTTGAAAATTCCGGACTTAACTTTGAAGTTGCTTCTTCATTAAAAGAAGCAGCATATAAAGTAACTTCTATTCTTTCACAAAAAAATTAACAATTATGGTGTTTGAACTATTAATAAAATCTTCTGGTTACTATTAGAAATAAAATCCATCAAATGGAATTAATTTATGATTGAAATTAGAATAACAATTGAAGCCATCATTTCAATTTTGATAGAAAAGATGAAAATTGAATTAAGGCAAAGGCAAAGATGTGGATTAATTCCAATTGGATTACGGCTTGAAGATCTTAGTTACAATCAATTAATAAAAATTGTAGAAGCTTCTATATTCGATACACTCTTTATGCTCCCCATAGATTTAGTCCTGATGGAATCAAATATTGCACAATTAATTACTGAAGCAGTTAAATCACTATCCAGAATTCTTAAGAAAGAAGAATTTTCAATATTCAATAAAAGACAAACTCAAAAAATCATTAATAGAGTAACAAAGTTTTTAGCTGAATCTACAAAAACTGATAACTTTAAAAATAACTGATTATTCTTGCGACTCATTTTATTAGATAAAATACAAACAGCACATAAATAAAATTGGGGATTTAATATGGATGCACTATTATTAGCCCGATTACAATTTGCATTAACTATTGGGTTCCATTTTATATTTCCTCCTTTGAGTATTGGTCTTGCTTGGCTTCTTGTAATTATTGAAGCACTTGGCTGGAAAAGAAATGATGAGTCGTATGTAAAGCTCGGAAATTTTTTCGGGAAAATACTTGGATTGATTTTCGCTATGGGTGTTGCTACTGGAGTTGTAATGGAATTTCAATTTGGAACAAATTGGGCAGAATATTCAAAATTTGTGGGTGATATTTTTGGAGCTCCTCTTGCTGCAGAAGGCATTTTTGCTTTTTTTCTCGAATCAACTTTTTTAGGATTATATATTTTTGGAAGAAACCGTGTTTCAAAAGGTGTTCACTGGTTTTCAATCTTAATGGTTGCAGTTGGTGCAACAATTTCAGCATTCTGGATTCTTGTTGCAAATTCATGGCAACAAACTCCAGCTGGTTATATAATTAGAAATGGAAGAGCTGAGCTTACAGATTTTTGGGCAGCTGTATTTAATCCATCAACTCTTCCTCGCTTTTTTCATACTTTTGATGCATCATTAATCTCGGGTGCATTTTTAATGATTGGAATTTCTGCATATTTGATATTGAATGGCAAAGAAACAGAAACTGCAAAGAAGTCAATGAAATTAGCTTTGATTTTTGGTCTCATTGTCTCTCTCCTGGAAGTATTTCCATTTGGACATGAACATGGAAGACAAGTAGCAAGAACTCAACCAGAAAAGTTTGCTGCCATTCAAGGTTTGTATACAACACAAAGTGGAGCACCTTTAGCTATTTTTGCTGTACCTGTAGAACATCCACCCGAACTAAAAGCACCTATAGAAATTCCAGGTTTGTTAAGCTGGTTAGCATTTGGAGATATAAATGCTGAAATAAAGGGTATTAATGAATTCCCCAAAGATGAAATTCCACCATTGTTTCTAACATTTGTTTCTTATCATAATATGGTATTACTCGGAATGTATTTCATTTTTATTACTGCTTTAGGAACATATTTCTTATGGAAGAAAAAATTATGGGATAAAAAGAAACTTCTCAAAATTTATATTTGGTCTATTCCACTCCCTGTAATTGCATGCCAGCTTGGATGGATTGCAGCAGAAGTTGGTAGACAACCATGGATTGTTTATAAATTACTTAAAACAAGTGAAGCTGCTTCAATTACTGTGAGTGCTGGTGAAATTTTGTTCTCAATTATTCTTTTTGGAATAATCTATTTACTTCTTTTTGCCCTTTTCTTATTTGTACTTATTAGAAAAATTAAACATGGACCAGAACCAATTAATCCAAAGGAGGCAACTATATGATAGACCTCAACACAATCTGGTTTATTTTAATCAGTATATTAATAATTGGTTATTCTATTCTTGATGGATTCGATTTGGGTGTTGGAATAATCCATTTATTTACAAAAGACGAAAACGAAAAAAGAATAAACATAAATGCCATTGGACCTGTATGGGATGGAAATGAAGTATGGCTTATAACAGCAGGCGGAGCCCTATTTGCAGCTTTTCCAGTAGTTTATGCAACTGTATTCAGTTCATTCTATCTTGCATTAATGATTTTACTTACAGCACTTATACTTCGTGCCGTTTCATTTGAATTCAGAGGGAAAATAATTTCGGATACTTATAAAAAAATCTGGGATAATGCTTTTGGAATCGGAAGTTTATTAATTGCTGTTTTATTAAGTGTTGCTTATGGAAATATTCTTAAAGGAATTCCTATTAATGAATACGGAATTTATTCTGGCACATTTTTAAGTCTACTTAATCCATATGCATTAATTATTGGATTGACAGGAGTATCGCTATTTATAATGCATGGTGCAATTTATATGACAATGAAAACTGAAGGCAAACAACTTCAAAGAATGATTAAATGGGCAACAGGTGGCTGGATGACATTTATTGTTCTTTATATCATTGCAACATTTTTTACATTTTTCTATTCAAGTTATTTATTTGAAGGAATGAACAAAAACTATTTATTCTGGATATTGTTTTTGCTTCTTCTTGTATCATTATTCTATATTCCCTTTGGATTAAAAAGTCAAAAATATTTTCTAACTTTTTTAGCATCTTCACTTACTATAGCTTCAGCATTCGGTATTAGTGCAGTGAGTTTATATCCTCGCTTAGTGCCATCAAGTATTGATTTGAACTTTAGTTTAACAGCTTATAACGCCTCTTCTTCACAATATACATTGAACACAATGTTAATTATAGCATTAATTGGAATGCCAATAGTTATTGCGTATACAATATTTATTTATAGAGTTTTTAAAGGCAAAGTTATTATATCAAAAGACAGTTACTAAAACTTTGTGCCCGAATTAAATAATATTCGGGCACATTACTTTTATAAAAAATTATCACTTCAGTAATCATCGTAATATAAATGAGGGGAAAATTAGTCTATTCAATTGTATCATTAATTCTTCTTCTGAGCACAATAAAAATATTTTCACAAGAAATAATTTATTGCAAAGCGGTAACCGAAAACGGTGAGCCGATAGGAATTATTTCAAACAGAAAAATAGATGTGAATAGCAAAATCTATATTTTGATTAAAATCAACGAGCTATTAATTACCGAAAACATCAATCTTTTAATAGAAAAAATTAACAAAAACAATAAGCAAAATATTTTTTCTGCATCTATAAAATTCAATAACCAAAAAAACTGGGCAGCTTATGAATACAGCTTTAAGCAGGAAGGAATATATTCTATAAGTCTTGTAAATAATAAAGAGGAAAAAATTTCTACTAATTTTCTGCTGGTCGAAAATTCTCAAAATAATTTCATTGGCATAAATAATTCTGAAATATTTCCAAACTCAAAAATAATATTTTGTGAAAAGGTTATTGGAAATAAGCCTGTCAATATCATTGAAAAAATTTCACTTCATAAAAGTAGAGAAGTAATTATCTATTTTATTAATAATCGCCCATTTAACACAGATATAATTCAAGTAAGAATTTGGAAAAAGAAAAATATAAATTCACCGTATGAAGATTTTGTTGATTCAAAAAAATTCAAAATTGAACCAGAATGGTATGATACTTATTTCAAATATCAATTTAACTCCGAAGGTTATTACAGATTAGATATATTTAACGATAAAGAATTATTATTAAAAAGAGCTTATATTAATGTTGAAAAATAATCATAAGAGGTATAAATGAAAGGAATTGTTCTTGCAGGTGGTTCAGGTACAAGAATGTATCCTATTTCAAAAGTTTATAGCAAGCAGTTAACATTAATTTATGATAAGCCATTAATTTATTATCCAATGTCTGTGTTAATGCTTGGAGGAATAAGAGAAATATTAATTATATCAAATTCAGAGACAATACCATTATATCAAAAATTGTTTGAAGATGGTTCACATCTTGGATTAAAAATAGATTATGAAATTCAAGCAGCACCAAATGGAATTGCAGAATCTTTTATTATTGGAGAAAAATTTATTGGACAAGATTCAGTCACTCTAATTTTAGGCGACAATATTTTTTACGGCAAACTTGATTTCTTTTATAAAGCATTAAGAAATAATAAAAAAGGTGCAACTATCTTTGCATATCAAGTAAATGACCCTCAACGTTATGGAATAATTGAATTTGACTCAACAGGAAAAGCTATAAGTATTGAAGAAAAACCAAAACAGCCTAAATCTAATTTTGCTGTTCCAGGTCTATATGTTTATGATAATAAAGTAGTAGACATAGCTAAAAATTTAAAACCCTCAGCAAGAGGTGAACTTGAAATTACAGATGTAAATAGAACTTATCTTGAATTAGGTGAACTTCATGTTGAAAGAATTGGAAGAGGAGTAGCCTGGCTTGACACAGGTACTCCTGAATCTTTATTAAAAGCTTCTCAGTTTTTCGGAGTTATTGAAGACAGACAGGGATTGAAAGTCGCTTGTCTTGAAGAAATAGCATATCAAAAAGGATTCATTACAAAAGCACAGCTCGAAAATGTAATAGCAAATATTCCAAAATCTCTATACAGAGATTATCTTGAAAAAATTTTGGATGAATAATTTTTAAGAACAATCATCTTTTTCTTTGATATTTACCAATAAGTTGAGCTTGAGCCAAAATGTGTCCTTGCATTGCATCGAGCAGCTGCCTTTTTGTTGCACCTTCTTTTAATGATAATATATTATCAAGAGCATAAAGCTTAAAAAAATATCTATGGACACCTGAAGGTGGGCAGGGACCTCCATAACCTTTTTTATTCCAGTCATTCAAACCTTCAAGTGTTCCTTTTGGCAATAATTTTTTATTTGAAGCAGCTTCTTTTAATTCTTTTGTTTCTGGTGGAATGTTATAAACAATCCAGTGAACCCAATCTCCAACTGGTGCATCCGGGTCATCATTTATCAAAGCAAGCGATTTTGTTCCATCTGGAATTTCGCTCCAACTCAGTGGAGGTGAAATATTTTCTCCATCGCATGTATATTTTGATGGAATCATCTCCCCATCTTTAAATGCAGATGAAGTAATTTGTAATTTCATTTTACTCTCCTCGCTAATAAATAGTATTAAAACAAAAAACACTATTAGTTTTGTTTTCATACTATCAAACTCAATCATTTACAATTGTCATTTTGCTTTTAGTAAAAAATTTTGGGAATCTGCGAATTACACATTGCCCTATCATCTCTGCAATTTCTTCAGTCTTAAGGTAATTTGTATTAATTACTACATGATACAATAGTGGGTCTTCAATATCTTTATGAAAATATTTCCAGATATAATTTTTACGAGCCTCATCTTCACCTTTAATAAAATCGGCTGCAGTTTTATAATCAATGTTATAAAGTCTGCATGCATTTTCAATTCTATAATTTAATGGTGCAACTAGACGAATATGAAAAGTATTGGGTCTTTTAGCCGTAATTATATTCGCTCCTCTGCCAACAATAATTACATTGCCATAGTCAGCAAGCTTTAAGATGGTCTGTGATATTTTATGAAGCAACAAAAGTTTGTTTGGATTAATACCAAGTATTTCTCCAAACCAAGTTTCAATCTTTGGGGGCTTTTCTTCATCAAGATACTTTCTAAAGTGTTCAGGCAGATTATGGTCTGCCATAATTTTTTCAATTAATTCTCTATCAAAATAAGTCCAATCATCATATCCTTCAATTGCCCTGCTGTTAAAATATTCTGTTAATTTTTCACAAATTGCTACTGCCCCAATTCCAGTTTGTCGCGATAAAGTTATTGTTGGTCCGGGATTTAATTTTCTCTTCTGTGCTTTTGCTTCCTCAGATGCTTCATAATGTTTCTCGATATAGACGCGGGCTTTTTCGTAAGCACTCAAGACTTTCATATTCACCTCCAATAAATTTGAGTAATGGAGGAAAGGAATATTCTAACTGTAATAAGGTTTCTATATAAATGTAACAAAAAGAAATTTTAATGTGAATGAAAATTTCCCCCTCATCAAAATATTTTATATTAAATAAGAGAGGGGGTCTTATAAATTATTTAAATTCTGAAGGATGATATTTGTGAAAATCTGTTACCGACTGAAAAGCTTTTGCAAGTGAAATTAATTTTGCCTCATCAAATAGATTACCTATAAATGTGAAACTTGTAGGAGTTCCATTTTTCGAAAAGCCATTTGGTACTACAACACATGGATGACCTGTTAAATTAGTGGTTAACAAATTATTTCCTTTCCATGAAGGTGATATGTAAACATCAACTTTATCAAATATTTTCTTCATTTCCTGAATTAACATGTAACGAATTCTATTTGCATTTATATATTCTACAGCAGGAATAAATCTTGCTGCACGAAATACATTAGGCCATGCATTTTTAATTTGCCTTTTTAATAAATCATCTTGATTGGAGCGAGTAAGTTCATCAAAAGCTGCAGCAGCTTCTGCTGAAAGAATAAAAGCTAAATCTTCAGTTGAAATGTATGGAAGTTCAATCGGTATTAACTCTACACCAAGTTCTTTAAGCTTTCTTAGTGCAAGAGAATCATTTTTATGAAATGGATAATCACTATCAAAATCACTTTTTAAATATCCTATTTTCAGTTTTTTCAAATTAATTTCTGGTTTATAGTTGAATGATGCATCATAAAGAGTCTGGTCAATTCCATCGCTTCCTCTAATTGCATCAAATACAATTGCAAGGTCTTCTGCATATCTGCAAATAACTCCAATTTTATCCATAGACCAGCTTAATGCCATTGCACCTGTTCGACTTACTCTTCCATAAGTTGGCCGTAAACCTGTAACACCACAAACAGTAGATGGTGATACAATAGAGCCCCATGTCTCTGTACCAATTGCAAAAGGAATTAATCCTGCTGAAACAGAAGCAGCAGAGCCTGCCGACGAACCACTTGAACCTTTTGTTGTGTCCCATGGATTGCGAGTTGTTCCGCCAAACCATACATCTCCCCATGCTAAAGCTCCCATTGAAAGCTTAGCGACAAGAACTGCACCTGCGTTATGTAATTTTTTTATTACTGTTGCATCTTCATCTATGATTTGATTTTGATAAGGTTCTGCACCCCATGTTGTTGGATATTTTTTTGTTGTAAGTAAATCCTTGACACCATATGGAATACCATGCAATAACCCTCTGTATTTCCCTTTCGCAATTTCTTCATCAGCTTTCTTTGCCTCTTCAAGAGCTCTTTCTTCAGTAAGGTTGACAACACTGTAAAGTTTTGGACCATATTTTTTTAACCTTTCTAGAAAGAATTTTGTAAGCTGTGTTGAAGTAATTTTTCTTGTTTTTATTAAATATGCAAGTTCACCAATTGAATAAAATGCAAGGTCATCAAAATTTTCTGGAAGTTTTGCATAACTATAATCACTGTAATGAATAGGTTTTTGGTTATTGTCAATTTTAACTCCAACAGGAATTGGATTAAAAAGAATTGCTGGCGGTATGCTGTTATCAATCTTAATTTTTCTAATATTCATATAATTGTTTAACTGTTCATTTAATGCATCAAGCATTGAATCTCTTTCTGCTTCTGTAAATTCTAGACCAAGTATTTTCTCAGCATTAGCTACATTCTCTTTTGTAATTTTTTCCTGTGCAATTACATTACACTTAAGAAATAATAAAAGAAACAAAGTTATAACGATTCTTTTCATATTAAATTTCTCCGCTATAAAAAATTATAATAAAACTACTTTTAATACTTTGATTGAATTTTTCCTCAACTGAAATTTTACTGAATTTTTTTCAACTAAAATTTCTTTTACATTTTCTTCCAAAAAGTTTGATTCATAAACTTTAGATGGAGTAAAAGGTAATGTTAAGTTACATTCAGAATCTTTACCTGATGACTCATAGATTGTTAAAATTAATTCTCGTGGATTTTCTTCAGCATTTTTAATAGAAGTCAGAATTGCATTTCCGGGCATAACTTGAATGAAAGAATGCTCAACTGGTAAACTGCCTTCATGTATATCTTCAATGATATAAAGAAGAGGATAATTAAATTCGTAACCTTTATGAACTGTTTCACTTTCTTCTACTCTCTTTTGATGAGGATAAATTGAATATTCAAAAGAATGATTTCCTCTGTCAGCAGTTGGGTCGGGCCACTTTGGAGATCGAAGCAGCGATAATCTCATAACATTTCCTTTAGTATCATAACCATATTTTGATTTATTCAGTAATGCTATTCCAAAATTTTCGTCAGATAAATCTGCCCATTTCTGAGCATTTACTTCCCACTTGCCTTTGTCAAATTGAGATTTCAGTGTAGTCGAGCGCTTTATCATTCCAAATGGAATTTCATAAGTTGCTAAAGTATCATAAACATTTAACGGGAAAGATACTTTTAGCATTGTTTTATCTTCCCACCATTCTACATCTGTTTTAAAATCAATCCTATCTATTCCATTATATAAAATTATATCCTGCACAAAGAATGAATTTGGAAAATCTTCTGTAGGAAATTCTTTTACCACACCAGGTTTCAAATAATCTCGATAGCATCTTAAAATTTTTCTTACTGGACCATCTTCCATTAATTCTGTTCTGCGAAATTTTGATGGGTATTCAACACCTGTCAAACCAATATTCCATGCATCCCATGCCGAAGGTTTATCTTCCAGCAATTGAAGTTTGTTTGCTTCTCCAGAAATTAATTCCTTATTGAATCTTTTATCAAAAATGTTGCTAATCCATCCAGTCTGAGGATTAATTTTTACCTTGAAGAAATTATTTTCAATTTCATAAACATTTTTTTCTGGCAAGTATGATTTAAAGTTATTTTCATTTTTTTCTGTGCGAATAATGTAAGTTTTATAACCAAGTGCAGGAACATTTCTTGCAATAAAAATTACTTCTCTTCTAAGGTCATCTTTTTGAATAACTTGCGAAGAAATTTCATTCCCCTCAGTATCAAAAATTTTATAATGATTTTTATCACCTAATTCGAGTTCAATCTTTACTACATCATCACGCTGCCATAATAATGAATTGAACACAATTAAAGCTTTACCATCTTTTATTGAAGAAGTGTTTACTTTTTTTGCAATATTTTTTAATGATTTAATGAGTGCAAAATTTCCAAGTTCAAAAGATTTTCTGTAATCCAGTTCGGCATCAATATAAATTTCTCTAATTCCAGAACCTGGGAGTATATCATGAAACTGATTAAACAAAACATTTTTCCATGCTTCATTAATCAAACTATGAAAATCATTATCGCCAATAATTGTTGATATTGCAGAAAATTTTTCTGCATTTGTTAAAAGCACTTCACTTTCACGATTCCACTTTTTAATATTTGATTGTGTTGTTGCCGTTCCTCTGTGATATTCAAGATAAAGTTCATCATTCCAGACAGGAAGCTTTCTTAAATCTTGTTTGCGAATCCAATCTATATAACTTTGTGCATTATTAAATTCAATTTGAGGATAGATAAATAAATTTTTTAACTGGTCAATTCTTGCCATCATTTCAAGCGAAGGACCGCCGCCATGATCTCCTACTCCAAATAGAATCAGAAGTTTTGTCAATCCTGTATTTGCTTCAAATTGTCTTAACCAATCAACAAGTTGAAATGGATTATCAATAGTGTTCACATAATTGAATGGGAAGTAAGTTAAAATTTTAGAACCATCCGGAGATTGCCACCAGAATAGCCGATATGGAAAAACATTTGTATCGTTCCAGCCAAGTTTTTGAGTAATAAATGCATCAAGACCTCCAAGCAGCATTAATTGTGGTAAATTCCAGTTATAACCAAATGAATCAGGATTCCATCCAATTCGAGCATTAATTCCAAAATTATCCTTAAAGAATTTTTGACCAAATAATAATTGACGCGCCCATGAATCACCCCCCGGTAAATTACAATCAGGTTCTACCCACATACCTCCAGATATTTCCCATCTTCCAGAATTAACATAATTTTTGATTTGATTGAACAAATCTGGATAATCTTTTTTCATCCATTCATACAATGCTGCTTGACTTTGCGTATAAGTAAAATCAGAACGTGCATTGAACATGTTTATTACTGCTGAAAAAGTTCTCTTTGCTACTTCTTCAGTTTCTTTTTTTCTCCACAACCATGCAGCATCAATATGTGCATTTGAAGTAAATTGAAGTGTATATCTTTTAACAAATTCTTGTATTGGTTTTAATTTTTTTAATGCTTGATTGACTGAAGAGACAAAATTTGTTGTATCGCCATATTCCAATCCATCGACTTTAATTTCAAATGCAATTTGCTGAAGTAGATTATTTAACTTTTGCTTTTCTTTTTTATCAGCTTTTGACAAATCAATCTTTGGGTCTACTTTAACTCTTTCATTTGTTTGATAAGTATCAAAGCTTAAGAATTTTTGTGCAACTTTAAAGCTAAGAGAAAGATTTTGAATTAATTTTTGTAAAGAAGTTTGTTTTTCAAAACTCAACTTTGCATTAATTAATCTAAGTGGTCCGCCTGTATTGATTGCTTTAATTAGAACGACAATTTTTTCTCCGGGAAGTGTTTTACCTGTTAAATCAATACCTGCATCCCATATAAATTTTCCTTTATATTCACCACTAATCCAGATAAAACTATAATCATCAACTGTTGCAAAAAATTTCAAGCTATCTTTAACCTGAGTCCCTGCAATGTAAGATGGGATTTCAATAACTTTTCTAAACCAGCATGAATCGAGCTGGAGACGTTCATTGAGTGTTGCTGATTTCCAATCTGAATCATTAAATTCAATTTTTGATAATTCATCAGGAGAAAAAGTAAAATTGGTTGAATATTTCCAGTCATTAAATCTACTCTCGGCAATTAAATCTAATTTTTCTATTAGTTTATCAACATTACTTTGTGCAAGCAAGGAAGAATAAATTAAAAAGAATAAAAAAAATCTTTTCATGATGTTCTCCAGAAAATATTTAAAAATATGTCACGCCAAGACACAAAACTGCAATTTAAATTTGCAGCTTTGCACCTTAGCGTGAATTTCTACTCAATAATTCTTATTTAGAAAATTTTTTATAAAGCAGCCAGGTAAAAAATATAGAGATTGCAAGAATGATTGCAGGAAAAATTACTCCTAAAATTGGGCTGCCAATTCTCTGAGATTGTTCAATCAATAAAATCATTTTTCACCTTTCTTTGAGTGTTTGTTGTGAGAATACCAGGCTAAAATAAGTCCAAGAAAAGAAGCCACATAGGCAATTGACATTCCAATTACCATAGCCAATCCTTTATCCATTTAATTCCTCCCAGCGTGCTTGACGCTCTAATTTTTCAAGATATTCATGTTGTTTCTTTTCATATTCACTTGAAATAACCTTAAGCTTCGGGTCAATAATCCAGTGCATAAGCCATACTAAAAAAATTCCTACAGCTAAAGTTATAAATCCCCATAAGTTCAACAGAAAAGTTCCTACTGTGCCAACCATTAAAAGTATATAACAGATTGGTGATAAAATTACAGCAAACCAATCTTCCTTATGCCATTCATCTGCTTCCCATGGCGTCCAGGTTCTTCTTATAAAACTCATTTATTACCTCCATTATTATTTACAACATGAGCCAATAGACCAAGTTTTTGAGCTTCTCTTTTTACTGGTCCCCACCAACCTATTGGTCTTGCCTGAACATAATATTTTACAAGATGTTCCATTGGTTCAGGTTTAGTCAATAGAGTAACTGGAATAAAAATGACAGCCCCAAGCAACATTAAAAGCCAGAATTGTTGATAATCAGCTAACTGAGGAATAACACCCCAGTGAGGTAATATCCAAACTACAAGCCAGCTAAGTCCAAGATTAGCAATCCAAGCAGATAAATATCCCCATGCATTAAAGCGCCACCATACAACCTGCAAAATATTGGGCAGCCAAATTCCCGCCGCCATCAGCCATAAAGCAAAAATTAACCATGAAGTTATATCTTCCATCATTAATCCATAGAAAAATGAACCAAGTAATAAAATTAATGTTGCTAATCTGCCAACCCAAACAAGTTCTTTTTCAGATGCAGTTGGTTTGAAATAATGCAAATAAAGGTCGCGTGTAAAATACATTGCACCTAAATTTAAGTGTGATGCTATAGTAGAAACGTGAATTGCAATTAAAGCAGCAAAGAAAAATCCAATTAATCCTGTAGGCAGATACTCAAATCCTAATCTAAGCCAGCCCAATTCATATTCTGATTGAGAAGAGATATTGGGAAACATAACAAAAAAAGCTAAAATTGCAGCAGCCCAGATTGCATTACGTGTTAAGACAAGAGCTGTTCCCCACCAGATGCTGTAACTTGCATCTCTTACAGATTTTGCACTTTGAATTCTCTGAGCTTCTACGTACCAATCTATGCTGGTTCCCATTCCAAATCCGCCAAGAATTGCAATTACCATCATTGTAACAAACCAGGCAACTGGAAAATCTCCTTCAAACCAGCCTGTAAATGCAAATGGATTTAATCGCCATGATTGACCCATAGCAATTAATTTGTTCTGAATTTGAATGGGTCCGCCCGCAGCAATTATTCCCCAGATAGATACAAGTAAAATCATTAAGAAAGCAATTATTCCCTGTTGAAAATCTGCCATTATAACACCCCAATAACCAGCTGCGAGAACATAAATTGCACATAAAGAAGAAAATACAACAAGACCAATCCATAAATCCCAGCCAAAGAGATAATTACAAATTTTTCCCATTGCAATACCAACCCATCCGAGAATA
>JARYLX010000419.1 GCA_029907415.1 Melioribacter sp. | reverse complement strand
ATTTGGTGGAGGACGAGAAGATGCATGGGAATCTGATGAAAGTATTTACTGGGGTTCAGAAACTAAATGGCTTGGAGATGATAAGCGTTATTCTGGAGAAAGAGAACTTGAAAATCCATTAGCTGCTGTTCAAATGGGATTAATTTACGTTAATCCAGAAGGACCAGGTGGAAATCCAGACCCAGTTGCTGCAGCTAAAGATATACGTGAAATATTTGCAAGAATGGGAATGAATGATGAAGAAACTGTAGCATTAATTGCAGGTGGTCATACATTTGGTAAAGCACATGGACAGGGCGACCCAAAATTAATGGGTCCTGAACCTGAAGCCGCAGATGTTGAAGAACAGGGCTTAGGTTGGAAATACAAATATAAAACAGGCAAAGGTCCTGATACTTTGACAGGCGGACCTGAATTGACATGGACAACTACACCAACAAAATGGGGTCATGATTTCTTTAAGCATCTTTTTGAATATGAATGGGAATTAACAAAGAGCCCTGCAGGTGCTTATCAATGGGTTGCTAAAAATGCAGAACCAAATATCCCCGATCCTTTTGATCCACATAAAAAACATTTACCAGGAATGTTAACAACTGATTTAGCTTTAAGATTTGACCCTGAATATGAAAAAATCTCAAGAAAGTTTTATGAAAACCCGGATTTGTTTGCCGATGCATTTGCCAGAGCCTGGTTCAAATTAACTCATAGAGATATGGGACCAAAAGCTCGTTATCTTGGTCCTGAAGTTCCAGAAGAAGATTTAATCTGGCAGGACCCAATTCCTAAATTAGACCACAAATTAGTTGATGAAAATGATATTGCTCAATTGAAGAAAAAAATTCTTGAATCCGGTTTGTCAATTTCTGAATTAGTTGTTACTGCATGGGCATCGGCATCAACTTATCGTAATTCTGATAAACGTGGTGGTGCAAATGGTGCTCGTGTTAGATTAGAACCACAAAAAAACTGGGAAGTAAATAATCCTCAACAATTATCAAAAGTATTAAAAGTGTATGAAAATATTCAAAAAGAATTTAATGCAAATCAAAAAGATGGAAAGAAAATTTCAATTGCTGACTTAATTGTTCTTGGTGGATGTACTGCCGTTGAAAAAGCTACAAAAGATGCAGGTTATAATATAACTGTTCCATTTACTCCAGGAAGAATGGATGCAACTCAGGAACAAACTGATGTAAATTCTTTTTCCTATCTTGAACCTTTTGCAGATGGTTTCCGTAATTATTTAAAAGCAAAAACATCTATAAATTCTGAACATTTTCTTATTGATAAAGCACAACTACTTGGTCTGACAATTCCTGAAATGACAGTTTTAGTGGGAGGGATGCGAGTGTTAAAAGCAAATTATGATAACTCTGATTATGGTGTTTTTACAAATCGTCCTGGAGTTTTAACAAATGATTTCTTTGTTAATTTGCTTGATATGAGCACTGAATGGAAAGCAACAGATGATTCAAAAGAGACTTTTGAAGGTTATGATAGGAAAACCGGTAAATTAAAATGGAAAGCCACTCGAGTTGATTTAATTTTTGGGCATAACTCAGAACTTAGAGCTGTAGCTGAATTTTATGCATGTGAGGAAAATAAAGAAAAATTTGTTAGGGATTTTATTAATGCATGGAATAAAGTAATGATGCTCGATAGATTTGATTTGCTTAAGTAAATTTATAATTTCATAATTTTAGCCGTGGTAGCAATATCACGGCTTTTTTTATTGATTAGCGATTAATTTTATTTAATTAAACTCGATTTACAATAATTAATGTGTTCTAAAAACTTTTTGACTGTAAAGTAT
>JARYLX010000418.1 GCA_029907415.1 Melioribacter sp. | reverse complement strand
ATTTGTTTTGCTTTGGGGTAATTAATTAATACAGGCACATCAATTTCTTCAAGTATTTCTAAAATATTTATCGAGTTATTAATCATTTATAAAAATATCTATAAATTTTATTCTAAAATAATAAATTCATTTAAGTAAACATACTAAGATTTATTTCTCCACTTATGAAAAAAAACAAAATACAACAAACATATAAACGATGCAAAGAACCAGTAGCCGAATCTTTTATCAAAATCTACAAGCATTGCACCTAAAATTGGTCCGGCTATAGTTCCAGCTCCATACATCATTATAAAATAACCATTTGCCTGTGCCATAAATTTTTTTTCTACTTTTTCAATAGTATATCTTAGACCAACTGTATAGATAGCTGGAACTATTCCACCAATTAGAAAGAATACACCAATCAGGAAAATAAAATTAGTATTAATTGATGGAAGCATCATAAGTGCACATAATAAAAGTGAAATTAACAACAACAGACTACGTCTATTATATTTATCACTTATAAACCCAATTAGGTAAAGCAATAATATACCACCTGTTACAAATGATGCAATAAAATATGAGACCTGATTTACATCAAATAAATTTCTTAATCCAAACATCGGAATTACAACAATAATTGATGATTCAAAAAAGCCATACAAAGCAGAAGATATTATACTTAACAAAGGCATTTTTGCGAAAGACATTTTTTCTACTTCTTTTTCCAAATACACATTCTCAATTTCTTCAAACGCCATTACCTGAAGTATGAACACTACAAACATTATCGTAGAACCAATAACAAAAGGAAGCCATGAAGCAATTTTAATTGTCCATATTAAAATGGTTCCGGCAGCAATACCAATTGATAAAATTACTGCATAAAGATTTATATTTTTTCCTCTGTTGCTTTCATCACTGTAATAATTAATTATAAATTCTGTTGAAACAAAAATCATTGTACCACCAATTCCCATCAAGAATTTAATTCCATATAATAAAGGATATACATACCAGAAAACATGTAGCAGTGCACCTAATGACCATATCAACAAACCCAATCCTAAGATTTTCTTAACATTAAATTTATCTATTAATATTCCAGCCAATGGCGAGAATAATACAACACTCAAATAATTTACCATTGTAATGCTTCCAGTAATAAATGCAGGAGCTTTATTATGCTCAAGAAGCATTACTGTAACAGGAGTAACCAGACCAAATCCAATTCCTCCTATACCAATCCCAATTAAAGCAATATAAAAATTTTTATGCATGATTATTTCACAAGCAGATTATTTGTTAAATAAATAGATTTACAATGTCTTTTAATTACATTTGAATATAATGGAAGCAAAATATAAAAATAAACCTGAACTTTTAGCTCCTGCCGGGGACTGGAGTATGCTTAATGCAGCAATTAAAGCAGGGGCAAATGCAATTTATTTTGGTGTTGAAAGCCTGAATATGCGGGCAATGGCAAAAAACTTCGAACTGAAGGATTTAAAAGAAATTTCTAAAATATGTCGAAAAAATGAAATTAAATCTCATCTTACATTAAATACTATAATTTTCGAAAATGAACTTGACGAATTAGATAGAATTATTCTTGCTGCCAAAGAAAACGGAATTGATATGATAATTGGTTGGGATTTATCAGTTCTCCAAAAGTGTAAAGAATATGATATGCCATTTTGCGTAAGCACACAAGCATCAATTTCAAATTCCGAAGCCGCTAAATTCTATAAAAATCTCGGAGCAAAAAGAATTGTACTTGCAAGAGAATGCACACTTGATAAAATCATAGAAATCAAAAATAAAGTAGATATTG
>JARYLX010000417.1 GCA_029907415.1 Melioribacter sp. | reverse complement strand
GAAAATTACTTTTTAATCAACCCTTATTTTTCCTAAGCTCCTGAAAATGAAATATTTCCTATTTCTTTTTCGTTAAATGATTCATCCTTTTTATTCAATAATTTAAAAAGTGAATTAACCAAAATTCTAATATCAGACGGTTTGCTGAGATACATATCACAACCTGCTTCGAGTGCATTTATTCTATCCTGATGGTAAGCATAACCAGTGTAACAAAGAATTGGAATATGTGCATAAGCTGGATTGTTTTTAAGCTCTTTTGCTAATTCCAATCCATTTTTCTTTCCGCGCAAAGCAATTTCTAATATTATTAAATCGAACTTTTCTTTTTGTAAGTATGAGTAAGCCAATTCAGCCGAATCGCATGTTACAATCAGAAAAAATTTGCCCAAAAATTTTTTTAAGAATTTGCGATTATCTTCATCCCCTTCTGTTATTAAAATTTTTGGTTTTGCATTTTCTAAGATTTCCATCTTAACCCCTCCTTAAAAATAATTGTAAAAACCGAACCTCTTTTGGGCTCGCTCTTTACTGTTATATCAGCTCTATTTATATCAAGAAAATGTTTGACTAAAGCAAGTCCCAAACCTGTTCCTTCATATAGCCTTGTATATGACATACTGGCTTGAGTAAAAGGAGTAAATAATTTTTCTAAATAATCTTTTTCAATACCAATGCCTGTATCAGAAACTTCTATTACTAAATTGTGGCCTCTTCTATCCAGAGCAACTTCAACCTTTCCATATTCAGTGTATTTAATAGCATTATCCACAAGATTTATTAATGCTTGAGTTACTGAATAATGGTCAGCAGTTATTATTGCATCATTTACATTGCTCGTAATAATAAATTTTAATTTCTTCTCTTCAGCATGACTTTCAAATTCGTTTTTAATTGTCTTTAAAACAGCATTTAAATCTACTCTCTCATATCGCGGGTGATATTGATGAGTTTGAAGCTGCGACATGTTTATTAACAAATCGAAAGTTCGATATAATCTTTTGCTGTTGTTTATCATAGCTAAATAAGCATGTTTTTTTTCATCATCAATATCTTTATCATGAACAAATAAATCTGCATAGCCAATTATAACATTCAGAGGCGAACGAATCTCGTGCGATATTTGAGAAAGAAAATATTCTTTTAACTTGCGTGATTCATCAGCTCTTTCGAGAGCAATTTTTAATTCATGCTCTGTTTTCTTCAGTTCCGAAATATCTCTTCCATAAACCTGGCAAACATTTAATCTGGAAATTCCAGCAATTAAAAATTGATATTGATTACCTGCTATTGCAGATGTGCATGTAACAGTTTTATCATTTTTTATAATATCTTCAATATCATAATCTTTCATAAAAGTAAGAACAGTATCAATTTGTTCGCCAAGAAGCATTCTATGTGGAATAATTTTATGTGCAGAATTATTAGCCAAAACAATCTTACCTTTGTTATCAAAACGAATAATCGGGTCAGGTGCAAGTTCAGCAAACAGAGCCATAAGCTCTGTCTGCTGAAGTTTCAATCTTTCCTGTTCTTCAATATGTCTCCTCTGCATAGGAACAATAATATACCGCCAAAAAACATAAGAAATCGAAAGGACTACAACTATCAATATTAGAGCAAGTAAAACCGGATTATCCACGCTTAAGAGCGATACTGGTTTTATCTTCTCTAAAGATTGAAAAGAAGAGTCCAAAGGTGATTTGGAAGATAGTTGTAATAATAAAATAAGCTGTAGCATCTTCAGTATTAAATAAGATAATTAAAAATTTAGTTATTAGTGTTAATTCATAAAACAATAAAACTATATAGAAAGCATTAATAA
>JARYLX010000416.1 GCA_029907415.1 Melioribacter sp. | reverse complement strand
GTAAGCCTTAGTAGCGGGGGTAGGACTTGAACCTACAACCTTCGGGTTATGAGCCCGACGAGCTACCAGTTGCTCCACCCCGCGATGTAATTTTTATCAAACTTAGGTTACAAATATATAAAAGCATTTTTGTTCTGTCAAATCTTTATTAATACTTGATACTTACTTGATACTTCCTCATATTCGTATAAAAATATTTTTACTGCAATGTTAAAATCACTTCTTATAAAAGATTACGCACTTATTGAAAATATTGAGATTCAGTTTGGGAAAGGACTTAATATTATAACTGGAGAAACAGGGGCAGGAAAATCAATACTTATCGATGCAATGGGATTGTTACTTGGTGAAAGAGCTTCTGTTGATGTAATTCGTAAAGGAGCAGAGAAATCAATTGTTGAAGGAATTTTTGAAATTACAGGCAATAAAAAAGTAAAAAAAATCCTAAAAGAATATGAAATAGAAGATAGTGATGAATTAATTATAAGAAGAGAAATTTCTATCAAAGGAACAAACAGATGTTTTATCAACGATACTCCCGTTACATTAAATGTAATAAAAGAAATTGGTGATTTGCTTGTAGATTTGCATGGACAGCATGAACATCAATCTTTGCTGAAAGCAGAAAATCATCTTGAGATGCTTGACGAATTTGCCGATATAGAGCAGCATTTAGCTGAATACAAAGAGAATATTAATATTCTTCATCAATTACAACGTGAATTAAAAGAATTACTGGAAAGAGAAAATTTATTAAAAGAAAAAAAGGATCTTTATGAATTTCAAATTAAAGAGATTGATTCAGTTGCTCCTGGTATTGATGAAGAGGAAGAATTAGAAAATGAGTTGAAAGTTCTGGAAAACTCTGAAAAGCTGCTTTCTATGTCTAATGAAATTTATGAACAACTTTACGAAAGCGAAAATTCTATACATGACCAGTTGTCCGAGGTTAAAAATAAATTAAACGAACTTTCTAAAATTGATAAATCATTTATTGAAAAAGTTAATGAACTTCAGACCGCAATTGTTATTCTTAATGAACTTTCATCTTATTTAAGAGATTATAAAAATAAAATTGATGTTGACCCGGATCATATTGAAAAAATTAGAGAAAGATTGGGAGCTTTTAATCTTCTGAAAAAAAAATATGGTGGAACAATCAAATCAGTTTTAGAACATCGTGAAAAAATTGGAAGAGAAGTTGAACTCGCAGAAAATTTTACAGATAGAATTAAAGAACTTGAAAACGAAATTTCCGACTTAAGAACGATTTGTGGTGATATAGCAAAAAGTATTTCCGAAAAAAGAAAAAGTATTGCAAAAGATGTTAAGAAAGAAGTTGAAGGAGTTCTAAAAAATCTTGGAATTAGTGACCCAACCTTCGAAGTAAGGTTTACAAATGAATTATCAGAAACGGGAAATTTTATTTTGGTTAATAATAATAAATATAAGTATAACGATAGAGGTTATGATTATGTTGAATTTTATATTTCAACTAATACCGGAGAAGATGTAAAACCTTTAATAAAAGTGGCTTCAGGAGGAGAGATATCCAGAATAATGCTTGCTTTAAAATCAGTACTTGCAAAATCAGATAAACTTCCAATTTTGATATTTGATGAAATAGATACAGGGGTAAGCGGCAGAATAGCTCAAAAAGTTGGAAAAGCTTTGAAGTCATTAGCTTCATTTCATCAAATTATTGCAATTACACATTTACCTCAGATTGCTGGATTATCAGATTTACATTTTGTAGTTGAAAAGAAAAAATTAGGTGACCGTGTTGTAAGTTCTATCAGATTATTAAATGAAGAAGAAAAAATTCGTGA
>JARYLX010000415.1 GCA_029907415.1 Melioribacter sp. | reverse complement strand
TTCAAAGTATAAGGATTATCAAAAGATTCGCCGGGGAAAGTTGTGATTGTAACTCTATCACCTCTTTTAATAAATGTAAGTTGATGTGATTTAGCAATTTCATCTGTAAATCTTATACATCTCGAACAAGAAATGCACCGTTCAGCATCAAATTTTATGTAAGGTCCAAGTTGAACTCGTTTTTCTTTTCGAATTTTCATTTCTTCAAAACGGCTTTCTCCTTTTCCGTGTGCATAAGCATATTCCTGAAGTTTGCATTCACCAGCTTCGTCACAAATTGGACAATCGAGAGGATGATTGATTAATAGAAATTCCATAACAGCATTTCTTGCTTCGAGTGCTCTCGGTGATTTTGTATGAACAACCATTCCTTCGGAAGCTAATGTAGCACACGAGATAACAAGTTTGGGCATTTGTTCAACTTCAACCAGACAAACTCTGCAATTACCAGATACAGATAATTTAGGATGCCAGCAAAAATGAGGAATATCAATTTTTGCATCTCTTGCTGCTTCGATTATTGTTTGTCCAGGTTTAAATTCTATTTCTTGACCATCTACAATTATTTTTGGCATAATTTACCTTTCGTTATGCTGCTTTTTCTAATAATAAATTTTTTGGACTTAATATTACTCTTGTCAATGAATCATTATCAAATAATTCATTGGACAATTCTAAAATTTCTTCTCGAGTTACTGATTTTATTTTTTTAATTGTTTCTTCAACTGATTTAATTTTACCAAAATAAATTACTGATTGTGCAATTCTATGCATTCTGTTTGTTGTGCTTTCAAGACTCATCAAAATATTCCCGATTAAATATTCTTTTGCTCTGTCGAGTTCTTTTGTATCAACTTTTTTTTGTTTTAATTTTTTTATTTCATCAAAGATTAGATTTTGTGCTTTAAAAATTGATTTAGCATTTGTCGAAAGATAAACTCCAAAAGTCGAAACATCAAAAAAAGAGTTTAAGAAAGTATTTATTTGATAAGCAATTCCATTTTCTTCTCTTAATTTTTGAAATAATCTCGAACTGCTTCCTTCGCCTAAAATTTGAGAAAGTACTGCAACAGACATTCTTTTTTTATCTTTGAAACCATAAGTAGGTCTTCCGATAATAAAATGAATCTGTTGAGTTTCCTTTTCTACATGAAGGTCGTGTGTTTGCTGCAAAATCAAATTTCTTTTTTTGTTGTTTGTTTGCTTAAAATCTTTTTTTATATACTTCTCAGTAAACTTAATCAGTTTGTTGTGGTCAACATTTCCAGATGCAACAATATAAAATCTATCAAGCGTGTAATTATCATTTACATATTCAAATAAATCTTTTTGTTTGAATGAACGTAAATTTTTTTCTGTGCCAATTATTGGCATACCAAGAGAATTACCATTAAATACATTGCTTTCAAATTTGTCGAAAATTAGTTCTTCTGGAGAATCTTCAATATCATAAAGTTCATCGATAACCACTTTTGATTCTTTTTGAATTTCTTTAGGATCAAAAGTGGAATTTTGAATCATATCTGCCAGTACTTCAAAAGTTTGTTCGATATGTTCGCTCAAACCGCGGCCATAGTAGCATGTGTGTTCTTTTGAAGTAAATGCATTAAGGTAACCACCGAGTGATTCTATATCTTCTGCAATTTTTTTAGCAGACCTTTTTCTGGTTCCCTTGAAAAACATGTGTTCGAGAAAATGACTTATGCCATTATTTTCCGGTAGTTCATCTCTTGAACCTACATTGAACCAGAATCCAAGCGAGAAAGATTTTACATAATTTATTTTCTCGGAAACTATTGTGATGCCGTTTGATAATCTCGTTATGTTCAA
>JARYLX010000414.1 GCA_029907415.1 Melioribacter sp. | reverse complement strand
GAATTAATCTCTAAAGGATACGCATATTATTGTTTTTGCACACCAGAAAGATTGGAAGCATTAAGAAAAGAACAACAGCTACAAAAACTGCCACAAGCAAAATATGATAAGCATTGTCTTCATCTATCGAAATCTGAAATTGAAGAAAAATTAAATTCTAAAATACCATATGTTATTCGACTAAATGTTGAACCAAATCAAAAAATAATTTTTGATGATGCTATTAGAGGCACTGTTGAATTTGACAGTAATAATATTGACGACCAAATCTTAATTAAAAGCGATGGATATCCTACATATCACATGGCAAATGTTGTCGATGACCATTTAATGAAAATAAGTCATGTGATTCGTGGAGAAGAGTGGCTCTCTTCTACTCCAAAACATATTTTATTGTACAATTATTTTAATTGGGAGAAACCAATTTTTGCTCATCTACCATTACTGCTAAATCCTGATAGGTCTAAACTAAGCAAAAGACAGGGTGATGTTGCAGTTGAAGATTATCGCGCTAAAGGATATATGAAAGAAGCATTAATCAATTTTGTTGCTTTGCTTGGATGGAATGCAGGAGATGATAAAGAATTTTATTACATGGATGAATTAATAGAAAAATTTTCACTTGAAAGAGTCAATAAATCAGGTGCAGTTTTTGATATTGACAAATTAAACTGGCTCAATGCCGAACATTTAAGAAAAAAACCTGATGATGAAATTTTATCAATGCTGAAAGATTATATCAAAACTACAGAATTTGCTGATAAAAATTTTTCTGATTCATTTTTGTTAAATATTATCCATGCAATGAAAGAAAGAGTCTCCTTTGTTCATGAATTTGTAAATAATTGTAAATACTTCTATGAAGAACCTAAAGATTATGAATTAAAATCTGTCGAAAAAAATTGGAAAGATGATACACCGGAACTGATGAAAAAATTAGTTGAAAGATTTTCTTTACTGAATAATCCTAAAAAAGAAGATTTTGAATATGCATTAAACAAAATTGCAGAAGAACACAACATTAGCAAAGGTAAATTAATTCATCCATTAAGATTAGCAGTATCTGGTCAAAGCACTGGTCCAGGAATTTTTGATATTTTATTTATACTCGGTAAAGATGAAGTTATCAAAAGAATAAATATTGCATTAGAAAAAATACCTCAACTTTTATGAAATAAAATTTATTTCCTGCTCGTTTTTATGCGAGCGGGAAAATAAAAATCTAATTAGAATCTTTCTTCCAGCTTTCTTTTAATGTAACTGTTCTGTTAAAAACTAATTTTTCATTTGTTGAATATTTAGTATCAACACAAAAGTAACCATTTCTCTCAAACTGAAATTTGTCGCCCGGTTTAGCATTTTTAAGAGACGGTTCAATCATTGCTTCGGGTATTATTGTCAAAGAATTTGGATTAATGTAATCCAGCCAATTTTCATATGCTGCTGGTTCTTCTACTGTAAATAATCTATCATATAATCTTACTTCAGCTTTTTCTGCATGTCGTGCAGAAACCCAGTGAATCGTCCCTTTTACTTTTTTATTACTTTTCCCGCTGCCACTTTTAGTATCAGGGTCATAAGTGCATCGTAATTCTAAAATTTCTCCTTTGTCATTTTTAATAACTTCTTCACATTTTATTATGTAAGCATAGCGCAGTCGAACTTCGCCATTTGGGACTAAGCGATAATAACCTTTTGGAGGATTTTCCATAAAATCTGTTTGTTCAATATAAATTTCTTTCGAGAAAGGAACTTTTCTTGTGCCTGCACTAAAATCTTCAGGATTATTAATTGCATCAAGTTCTTCTACTAAATCATCAGGATAATTTGTTATTACAACTTTTAATGGA
>JARYLX010000413.1 GCA_029907415.1 Melioribacter sp. | reverse complement strand
ATCAAGGATGTTGTGGACCAAAAGCTTCTTGCTGTGGAACAGATAGTCAATATTCAATGATAGGGGATGATTACAAAAATCTTGTTGGTTATTTTCAAGAAGCCGACATGGGTTTAGGATGTGGCTTACCAACAGAATTTGCAAATATAAAACAGGGCGATGTAGTTCTTGATCTGGGTTGTGGTGCTGGTAACGATGTTTTTATAGCACGAAATTATGTCGGAGAAAATGGAAAAGTAATTGGAATTGATATGACAGAAGAGATGATTCAGAAAGCAAACATAAATAAAGAAAAGCTTGGTTATAAAAATGTTGAATTTAGATTAGGTGAAATCGAAAACCTTCCAGTTGAAAATGAAAGTATAGATGTTGTGATAAGTAATTGTGTATTAAATCTTGTTCCTGACAAGAAGAAAGCTTTTTCAGAAATATATCGTGTATTAAAACCATCAGGATATTTTTGTATATCAGATATTGTTGTAGAAGGCGAATTGCCAGTAGAATTGAAAAAATCTGCTGAGTTGTATGTTGGTTGCGTTGCAGGTGCATTACAAAAAAACGAATATATCAAAATTATATTAGAAACAAATTTTAAAAACATTATTATTAAAAAAGAAAAGAAAATATCACTTCCTGAATCACTCCTAAAAAATTTCTTGTACGAAAAAGAATTAATGAATTTCCTAAAAAGCAACTCTGGAATTGTAAGTATCACTATATATGGTGAAAAGTAATTGAGTTTGTTGTTAAGCTCTTTTACATGATAATTTTGTTGACATTAGATAAAAAATTTATTATTAATAGAAAAATCACCATTGCAAAAGTAATATCTGTTAAAGATTATAGTGCTTACTTAAAGTATTAGCATACATTTCTAAATATTCTTATACTCTCAAAAATATGAAAGATGAAGGAGGTGTTATGGAAAATGCAAATTATAAACCAAAATTTGCGGTTATTGGAGCTGGGCATGGCGGACTTGCGATGGCTGGTCATTTAGCTTTAATGGGTTTTCAAGTAAATTTATATAATCGTTCAAAAGAAAGACTTTGGGGAATTCATTCTACTGGCGGTATTAGTATTGAAAGTGATTTTGGACTTGAAGGATTTGGTGTTGTAAATTTGGCTACAACTGATATAGGTGAAGCAATCGATGATGTAGATATTATTATGGTTGTTGTTCCTGCCAACGCTCATCGACACATAGCAGAGATTTCTGCACCTCATTTGAAAGATGGTCAGATTGTTATTCTGAATCCAGGAAGAACTTTTGGAGCTTTAGAATTCAAACAAGTTCTAAATCTGATGAATGTTAAAGCGGATGTAATAATTGCTGAAACACAAACTTTCATTTACGCCTCAAGAGCAACTAATCCTGGTCAGGTGCATATTTTCAGAATTAAGAATTCGATCCCTCTTGCTTCAATACGTGCACATTTAATTCCAGAAGTATTAAAAAAAATTCGTTTAGCTTATCCTCAGTTTGTTCCAGGGGATAATATCTTCAAAACCAGCTTCGATAACATTGGAGCAGTTTTTCATCCTACACTTTGTGTATTAAACGCCGGTTGGATTGAAGATGACGCTGAATTCCAATTTTATGTTGAAGGAGCTACTCCTTCAGTTACAAAAGTTTTAGAAAAAATTGATGAAGAAAGATGCAATGTTATGAAAGTTTTTGGAGTTGAACCTTTGACATCTGTTAACTGGTTAAAATATGCTTATGATGTGGTTGGAAAAAATCTCTATGAAGCAATTCATAATAATAGTGGTTATCAAGGAATTCTTGCACCACCAAGTATTGATAATAGATATATAACTGAGGATGTTCCAATGAGTTTAGTCCCTATT
>JARYLX010000412.1 GCA_029907415.1 Melioribacter sp. | reverse complement strand
GAAGAAAATTGGCAGGTTCTTTCCGGTTTGCCTTCGCCACATGGACAATCTTTGGTGGGTGTTAATCTTGCAAATTATTTTTCGAGTTATTTGTTTCATATGTGGGGTAGAGAAAAATATTCTCAAATTACTGGCAGAATACAAGAAACTGGTGAAACAGAAAGATTTTCAATGTCTTTAATTTTTGGAATTGATAAAGATGATTTGTTCAGAAGAAAAAAAACTGTTCAACAGATTTATAATGCAAGTTATAGATTTGCAAAACCACCTGAAAAGCCAATAGTTAAAGCAATACCTGGAGATAATAAAGTAACCCTTTATTGGGATGATCGTGCAGAAAAAACTTTTGATGCTTTCTATCAAAAATATAATTTTGAAGGTTATAGAATTTATCGCTCAACAGAACCAAACTTTCTTGAAAGTAAAGTTATAACCGATGCATACGGGAAACCGACTTTTAGAAAACCAATTGCTCAATTTGATTTAGTTGATGGAGTAAAAGGATTACATCCAATTGATGTCAATGGTGCATTGTTTTATTTAGGAAATGATTCAGGCTTGCAGCATTCTTTTATTGATACTACAGTTCAAAATGGTCAAACTTATTATTATGCAGTTGCAGCTTATGACCAGGGATTTACAACTACAACTGTCGAAGGCAAATTTGAAGGAATTCCACCATCAGAAACTACAACAATTATAAAGAAAGACATAAATGGAAATATAATTACAGATGTCAATACAGCAGTTGTTACTCCTCGTCCACCAGCTGCAGGTTATATTCCACCTGCTGTAAATAATTTTTATGCAAGCGGTCCTGGAACCGGTAATCTTTCTGTTGAAATTCTTGACCCAGATTCAATAAAAAATAATCACACTTATCGAGTTGAATTTATTGAAAATACAAAGTTCAATAATGAATCAATACCTAAGTTTCAGATTGTTGATTATACATCATTAGATACTTTGATTAAACCTACATTAATGGAAAAAAATACATACACTTCAAAGGTAATTCATGGATTTTCAATGACAATTAACAACGACAATGTTGTTCAAGTTGATTATAACAAGAGTGGATGGAAAAAAGGGAAAAGTAATTATATAGTTCAATTAGGCTTTGATTCTCGATTTGCAGCAGCATATAATGCAAAACGAATTGACTATCCAGCCGATTTTGAAATTGAACTTACTGAACCCGGAAAAGGTGATTTATCTTTTCCAGCATCGACATTTAGTAAACCTATCCAATCAAATGTTATTGTCCGAAATATTACTGAGAATAAAAAATATCAATTCATATTTAGAGATGTTAATCAAAATGAAATATTTGATGATGGAGATGCAATTTTTATTGTTCTTGGTGATTCAGCGGGCAAAACGGCTACATCATTTTCAAATTTAAGAGTATCATGGTCAGTTACATTAATTAAAGACACAACAATTGCAGAAGCAAATCAAAGACCTCCACAGTTTGGGGATGTTTATAAACTTGTTACAAAAAAACCTTTCAGAAAAGGAGAATATTTTGAATTCACAACTAAAGCTCCTCAATATGATCAAGCTAAAGCAAAAAATGATTTAGATAAAATTGCAGTTGTTCCAAATCCTTACGTAGGAGCTGCATCGTGGGAACCGGCAACTGTTGAAGTTGGAAGAGGTGAAAGAAGAATTTACTTCATAAATCTTCCTCGTCAATGTACGATTAGAATTTATACGATAAGCGGAAAGCATGTTAAAACTATAGAACATAACAGCAATTTAGATGATGGCCAGGAAGCTTGGAACTTAATCTCAAAAGATGGAATGGATATTTCATATGGAGTTTATATTTATCATGTTGATGCCCCTGGCATAGGAGAAAAAATTGACAAATTTGCTGTGATAA
>JARYLX010000411.1 GCA_029907415.1 Melioribacter sp. | reverse complement strand
AAATGATTCATTGATATTTACTGAAAATATTTTTTCATATTTGAATAATCCAGTTGTATTTGCAACAGATTATAAATTAAAAGAGCTAACTAATTGTTCTTTGGATAAAGAACCAATTGAAAACGTAATTGGAAATAATGACCTCGATGAAGATTTAATAGAAGAACTTTTTGAAAGTAAATCGATAAATTCTCAAAAAAAAATTTTTGATACATTTAAGAATGAAATAGAATCAAAAGTAATTTATTTAGAAAATTTATTTAATCAAAATGCACGCTGGGTAATTGAAGATACACTGAATATTTATAATAATAAATTAAACCTGGAATTATCGGAACCTCCGGCTATTAACTCAAATTTTGAGCTACTTATTACAATTCTTAAGAATTATTTAGATAAAGGAAACAAAATAATTGTTACCGCAGAAAATGAACTTCAGAGTAAAAGATTAAGTGAGTTAATAACAGAATTTGATACAGGACTTGCCAATTTTATTGAAGAAGGAAAAATCAAAATTATTTCGTTCCCAATAAAGGCAGGATTCGTTTCAAGAAATGATAAAATTGTAGTATTAACAGATTATCAAATTTTTAATAAGCCATATCGCACAAAAATTCCTGCCAGACTAAAATTTAAAAAATCCAGAACTAAGGATTTTGCATCAATAAAAAAAGGAGACTTTGTTGTTCATGAAATTTATGGCATTGGACAATATGCAGGACTTGAAACAATAAAAATTGGTGATGTTGAGCAAGAATCGATAAAAATTTTGTATGCTGATGGTGATGTTGTCTATGTGAATCTCAATTATCTTTCTCTTGTAAAAAAATTTTCTTCGAAAGATAATGTTCAACCAAAACTTACAAAACTTGGAAGTGGCGAGTGGACAAGAACAAAGAAAAAAGTTAAATCAAAAATTAAAGATGCAGCACGGGAGTTAATTACATTATATGCAAAAAGAAAATTAACAAAAGGCTTTGCTTTTAGTCCTGATACAATATGGCAAAAAGAACTTGAGGCTTCATTCTTTTATGAAGATACTCCTGACCAGATGCGTGTAACAGAAGAAGTAAAAAATGATATGGAAAGTGAAAATCCAATGGATAGACTTGTATGTGGAGATGTAGGTTTTGGAAAAACAGAAATTGCAGTCCGTGCCGCATTTAAAGCAGTTAACGATAGTAAACAGGCAGCTCTTCTTGTTCCAACTACAATTCTTGCAGAGCAACATTTTAATACTTTTAAAGACAGACTTGCACAATTTCCTGTTAGAATTGAAATGCTTTCAAGATTTCGTTCTCCAAAAGAACAAAAAGAAATTATTGAAAAACTTGCCAAAGGAGAAATTGATATAATAATTGGAACCCATAGATTATTATCAAATGATGTTCAGTTCAAAGATTTAGGACTTTTAATTATTGATGAAGAGCATCGATTTGGTGTAATGGCAAAAGAAAAACTTCGTTCGTTCAAAGCAAATGTAGATACGCTTACTTTAACTGCAACACCAATCCCAAGGACATTAAATCTTTCTTTGTTAGGAGCTCGTGATTTATCAATTATTGCAACTCCGCCTCCAAATCGTCAGCCAATTTATACTAAGGTAGATACATTTGATATTTTTAAAATTCGTCAATGGATTTTGTTTGAAGTAAATAGAGGTGGCCAGGTTTACTTTATTCATGATAGAATTCAATCAATAGATAAAATTGCAGCTTATGTTCAAAAGCATGTTCCAGAAGTTAAAATTGGAATTGCTCACGGGCAGATGAAAGCATCACAACTGGAAAAAGTAATTCATGATTTTTTGAATAAAAGATTTGATGTTCTCATCTCTACAAAAATAATTGAATCAGGAATTGATATTCCAAGCGTTAATACAATAATTATCAATCGTGCA
>JARYLX010000410.1 GCA_029907415.1 Melioribacter sp. | reverse complement strand
ATATTAAAATATGAAGATTATAAAAAATTAGTTGATGATACATTTAGAAATAATAGAACAAAAAGGAAAAATCTTTTAGCTACGGAAGTGCCTGATGATTTTATTGAAAGACAGATTAATGATACGCGTTACATTGGTAAAAAATTAGGTGAACTTCTTCGACCTGTTTTAAAAGACCCAAATGCAGTAATTTTTACAATTGGCTCAATAACTTCTGAACTAAGAAAAAACTGGAGTTTGAATGAAATATGGAAAGATTTATTAAAACCACGTTTTGAAAGATTAGAAAAAATACTTAACAGGCAATTAATAATAAAAGAAAACAATTCTAATAAATTTTACTTTGATTTGAGTTTTAATAATAAATTAGAAAGAGATGGAATTAAAAGATTAGATCATAGACATCATGCACTGGATGCTATTGTAATAGCTGCTACAACCCGCGAACACATTCGCTATTTAAATACATTAAATGCTGCCGATTCAAATGAAGAAATTAAAAAATATTATTTAACTCTTTGTAAAAGGAAAATAAGAGATTTCAAATTACCATGGGAAAACTTTATTAAAGATGCAAAAGATGCTTTAGAATCATGTATCATCTCTTATAAAGAGAGCAAGCCAATTGTTACCAAACCATATAATAAGTATGAAAAGTGGGTTATAGAAAACGGGAAACCTGTAAAAAAAATATGTCATCAATTAAGAAATGGAGGTGGTAGATGGCTTGCAATAAGAAGAAGTATGTTCAAACAACCTTTAGGAATTGTATGGTTAAAACGAATAAAACCAGTTAGCATTAAAGAAGCACTAAGGATTCAAACGCAGTGGAATGAAATAAAAGATGACCCTCAATTAAAAAAGAATAAACCTTATGTTTATGATGATTATGCTCAAAAATATTTAGATGTTGTTGTGGAACAACTTAACCTATCATCACAAAATTTTGATCAAAAGAATAATGAAATTGATAAATGGATTAAAAGCATTTCCGTAAAAGTTAATACAAATATAAATGATAGGGATGGAAGAACCAGAACAAAAACAATATACAATTTCGATGGAGTAATTTATGAAAAAATAGAAATTGCTGAATTTATACAATATAAAACAAAAAGAATAAAAATATCACCAGAGAATATGAAAGATTATAGTATTGAAAAAATGATAAAAAATATTCCTTATTTTGAATTTATTAGTGAAGAGCAGTTCAATGAATTTAATGAAGAACAACAAGAAATAATTAAAAATGCAGGGATTTGTATAGGCAACAAAAAAATGAATCCAGTTAACTTTGTATTACTATTACATATTGTAAAATATAATAATAGACCGGCAGAAGCATTTAACAATGAAGGGATTGATAATCTTAATGAACTAGCAATTAAAAAAATTGGGAAATCAATAAAATCTATCACGAGATTAGATGGTGAAGTAAATGATGAAGATATTTTTAGAAAGGCTGTTTATGAGACTGATAAAGGAGCTAATATTTATTTCATTATGTATGAAAATGTAAAAACTAAAGAACGAGAATATTTATTGCCATCACCTTCTATTTCTGTTCTTAAAGCAATAGAAAAGAAAAATAAGATAAATGATATAGCACCTGAAAAAGAAGGATCTAAAAGAATTGTTTTATCACCCGGTGATTTGGTTTATGTTCCAACAACCGAAGAGATAGAAGAGATTAAGAAGAATAATACTTCAATAGAAGATTTGTTAAAAAATAAGGCAATGAAAGATATTAATGAAAGAATTTATCAAGTTAGAAAATTTACGAAAGAGCATTGTTATTTTATAAAGTATAATATAGCTGAATTAATACTCCCATATTCAGAAATTAATAATGAAAAAATAGGTGAGCTGGGCAGTCAGAATTTAAGTGAATATACTATAGAT